>DATISK010000068.1:0-20652 GCA_035581545.1 Ornithinimicrobium sp.
CGTCGGCGACGGCGCCCTCATGGCCGCGCTCACCCGCAGCCGCGGCGAGCGGATGCGCGACATCGTGGCCACCATCCAGCAGCACCAGGACGAGGCCATCCGGGCGCCCGCGCGGGGGATCACCGAGATCACCGGGGGGCCAGGCACGGGCAAGACCGTGGTCGCGCTGCACCGTGCCGTCTACCTGCTCTACTCCGACCGGCGCCGCTACGAGTCCGGCGGCGTGCTGGTGGTGGGGCCCTCGGCCGCCTACACCGCCTACATCGAGCGGGTCCTGCCCTCGCTCGGGGAGGACACGGTGGCCCTGCGCTCGGTCGGCGACGTGGTCGGTGGCATGACCGCGACCGTGCTGGACGACCCGTCCACGGCCGCCCTCAAGGGCTCGCTGCGGATCCGCGCCCTGCTCTCCCGGCTGAGCAGGGAGGCGCTGCCGGACGGACCGACGCAGCTGCGGGTCTTCGTCGCCGGGCACGCGGTGCGGCTGCGCGAGACGGACCTGGAGAGGGCGCGGCGGCAGGTGCTGCGGCACCACCACCGCAACACCTCCTACGACGCCGCCGTCGAGGCGCTGGCCGGACTGGCCTGGGGGCAGGTCCAGCACGGCGACCGGGCGGAGTTCGTCGACCGGTTCACCGACTCCGGCGACGTCGAGGCCTTCGTGCGCGCGTGGTGGCGACCCGTCGACCCGCGCGAGATGCTCCTGTGGCTGGCCGACGAGGAGCTCGGACGGCGGCTCGGGGCGTCGGCCGAGGAGGCCAGGCTGCTGGCCACCTCCTACCGGCGGGCCCTGGACGACGGGCGCTGGTCGGTGGCCGACGTGGCCCTCGTGGACGACCTGCACGCCCGGCTCGGGCAGATGGTGGACCTGCCCAGCGAGGAGCGCGGCTTCTACGAGATCGAGGAGCTGGACGACGCCAGCCAGTACGGCGTGGCCGCCCTGCGGGTGGGTCGGGACGGCGACGGCCGCCGCACCGAGGTCGGGGGAGCGGCCTCGGGCGGTGCCCACGCCGAGGGAGCCTCCGCCGAGGGCTCGGCGCGGCTGTCCCGGGACCCGGTCGTCCGGCTGACGTCCGGCCGGCTGGGGGGTGTGGAGGAGTACGCCCACGTCCTCGTCGACGAGGCGCAGGACCTCTCGCCCATGCAGTGGCGGATGCTGGGTCGCCGTGGCCGCTGGGCCTCGTGGACGGTGGTGGGCGACCTGGCCCAGGCGTCGTGGGACGATCTGGAGGAGGCTGCCCGGGCGCGGGAGGAGGCCTTCGGCTCGTCCGTGCGCCGGGCCTTCCACATGGACACCAACTACCGCAACGCCCGGGAGATCTTCGACCACGCCGCCCGGATGGTGCGCGAGCACGTCCCGGACGCCGACATCCCGCAGGCGGTCCGGGAGACCGGTCACCACCCGCTCGAGCTGTCCGCCCCCGAGGCCGCCGTCGTGGCGACGGCGGGCGGGGCCGTGCACGACCTCCTGGCCGAGGTCGAGGGTCAGGTGGCCGTGGTGGCGCCCCGGCGCTGGCGGGACGACCTGACGCCGGTGCTGGGGCTGGCGGACCGGGTCGTGCTCGTGGACCCCTTGTCGACGAAGGGGCTGGAGTACGACGCGACCCTCGTCGTGGACCCCGACCAGATCGTCGCCGAGTCGCCCGGCGGGGTGCGCGCCCTCTACGTCGTCCTCACCCGCGCGGCGCACCGGATGAGCATCCTGCGTCCTGTGGACGGTGCCGGGTCGGACGGGGGGGACGACTAGTCTCGGGGTCGTGACTACCGCCCTCTACCGTCGCTACCGGCCCGAGTCCTTCGCCGACGTCATCGGCCAGGAGCACGTGACCGAGCCGCTGATGCAGGCGCTGCGCTCGGGGCGGGTCAACCACGCCTACCTGTTCTCCGGCCCCCGGGGGTGCGGCAAGACCACGAGCGCACGCATCCTGGCGCGGTGCCTCAACTGCGAGCAGGGGCCCACGCCCGACCCCTGCGGCACCTGCGAGTCCTGCGTGGCGCTGGCGCGTGGTGGGCCCGGCTCGGTGGACGTCATCGAGATCGACGCCGCCAGCCACGGCGGGGTGGACGACGCCCGTGACCTGCGTGAACGGGCCGCCTTCGGCCCCGCCCAGGCCCGCTTCAAGGTCTACATCATCGACGAGGCGCACATGGTGACGCCGAACGGCTTCAACGCCCTGCTCAAGGTCGTGGAGGAGCCTCCGCCGCACGTGAAGTTCATCTTCGCCACGACCGAGCCGGAGAAGGTGCTGGCCACCATCCGCTCGCGGACCCACCACTACCCCTTCCACCTCGTGCCGCCGCAGCGGCTCACCAGCTACCTGGAGCAGCTGTGCGGGCAGGAAGGGGTCGCGCTCGAGGCGGGGGTGCTCTCCTTCGTCACCCGCGCCGGGGGCGGGTCGGTGCGCGACTCCCTCTCGGTGCTCGACCAGCTCATCTCCGGGGCCGGGGAGGAGGGGCTGACCTACGAACGGACCGCCGCCCTGCTGGGCTTCACCGACGTGGAGCTGCTCGACGGCATCGTCGACGCCGTCGCCGCCCGGGACGCCGCGACGGCCTTCGCCCAGGTGGGGCGGGTGATGGAGTCGGGGCACGACCCGCGCCGGTTCGTGGAGGACCTGCTCGAGCGCTACCGCGACCTCATCGTGCTCACCGCCGTCGGTGACGACGCCCCGGCCGCCGGGCTGCTCCCCGGCCTGCCCGCCGACCAGATCGACCGGATGCGTCACCAGGCCACCGTGCAGGGGCCCGAGGCCCTCTCCCGTGCTGCCGACGTCGTCAGCCGTGGCCTGTCCGAGATGAGCGGGGCCGTCTCGTCCCGCCTGCTGCTCGAGCTCCTGGTCGCCCGGCTGCTGCTGCCCGCGGCCTCCGGCGGGGAGGGCTACGGCGCGCGCCTGGACCGGCTGGAGCGCCGTCTGGGCGCCGCCGACGCGGGCCGGCCGGTGCAGCCGGGACCGCCGTCGTCCGGCCCCCCCGCCCCACCAGCGGGAGGACCGTCGCGGGCCGCTTCCCGACCGGTCCCGCCCGGTGCGCCCTCCCACAGCCCGTCCGCGCCCGGCCCCTCCGGCGGTCCCCCGAGCGGCACGGCCGACTCCGGGGCTGCCGTGTCCGGTGGTGCCGCTCCCGACCTGCCGGCACCCGCGCCGGGGGTGCTCGACACGGCGGCGCTGAGACGGCAGTGGCCCGACGTCCTGGAACGGGTCCGCACGATCAGCCGGCGGACGTGGAGCGGGCTGCAGAAGGCCGTCCTGCTCGACTACGACGGACGGCGTGTCCTGCTGGGCATGCCGGACGAGAACTGGATCCGCCACTTCATGGGCACCGCCCACGAGGAGACGCTCCGCCAGGCGCTCATCGAGTCCGTCGCCCTGGACACCGGGATCGAGGCCACGGTCTCCGGCGAGCCTCCGCCGGCGGACGGGTCACCGGAGCCGGACGGCCCTCCCGGACCGGGAGGCCCGCCCGCGGGTCCGCTGGGTCCCGCGCCGGGACGGTCGGGGCCTGCGGCACCGCCGTCCGGACCTGCTGCTGACGCCCCCGGCCCCGGTTCCGGGCAGCCCGAGGCACCAGGCGCCCCGACGCCGTCGGACGGACCGCCGGCCGGACGTGTCAGGACGCGCGCGGCACCGTCGGCACCAGCGGGTCGGGGCAGCGCCGTCGCCCACCAGGACCGCCCCGCCCCGCCCGCACCGGTGCCGGTGACGGCGTCGGCTCCCGACGACGAGCCCTCGATGGCCGAGCAGCTCGGGGTGGTGGGGCGCGCGCCCGCGGCAGCAGGCGGTCCCGACTGGGGACGGCAGTCCGGCGCGGCGTCCGCCCCGGCGTGGGCGACGGCCCGCCCCGCCGGCGGAGAGGTGGACACGGGCCGCGCCGGTGCCGTGCAGGAGGACCGTGGCGGCGCCGTCGAGCAGGTGGCCGCCAGCCCCCGCCCCGCGTCGGCGGCGCCCCGGGTCCGCAGCCGGGCCGGGGGCCGGGACGGCTCGCGCGTCGCAGACCCCGCTGCCGACGGGCCTCAGACGGCGGCCCGGGGCGGGGGGCCCGACGGTGGGGACGACGCTCCCAGCGTGGACGACGAGGACCTGGCCGGCTCGGGGGCCGTGGGGCAGCCCGTCATCGAGTCGGTGCTGGGCGGTACGGTCATCGCCATCAACGACGACCCCGTGGCCTGAGAGGGCGGCATGATCTACGAGCTCCTGCACCCGGTGGTCACCCCGCTGGCCACCGCGATCTGGCGACCGGAGGTGGTCGGCGCGCAGCACGTGCCGCCGACCGGACCGGTGGTGCTGGCCAGCAACCACCTCTCCTTCGCCGACTCGGTGGTCATCCCGCTCACCTCGCCGCGGCAGGTCGCCTTCCTCGCCAAGTCGGACTACTTCACCGGCACGGGGCTGAGGGGCTGGATCAGCCGGGAGTGGTTCACCGGTGTCCGGGCGATCCCCGTCGACCGGGACGACGCCCGCGCCGCCCAGCGTTCCCTCGATCTCGCCCTCGCCCACCTGCGGGGCGGCGGAGCGTTCGGCATCTACCCCGAGGGCACCCGGAGCCGGGACGGCCGGCTCTACCGGGGGCGCACGGGGGTGGCGTGGCTCGCCCTGGAGGCCGGGTGCCCGATCGTCCCGGTGGCGCTGACCGGGACCGACCAGATCCAGCCCGTGGGAGCCCGGTTCCCCCGTCGGGCCAAGGTGCGGGTGGAGTTCGGTGCGCCCATCGAGGTGGCCGGGCGGTTCGAGGGCGTCCCCCTGGGCAAGGCCCGCCGCGAGCTCACCGACGAGGTGATGGCCGCCATCCTGACGATGTCCGGCCAGGAGTGGGCCGGGGAGTACAACCAGCGTCAGCCGGAGCTGCCCGCATGAGGACGTCAACGCCCCGGTGGCCCGTGGTCCTCTTCGACTTCGACGG
This sequence comes from Ornithinimicrobium sp., assembly GCA_035581545.1. GTDB lineage: Bacteria > Actinomycetota > Actinomycetes > Actinomycetales > Dermatophilaceae > Ornithinicoccus. The sequence continues at coordinate 4,894 of DATISK010000068.1, forward strand.
CACCCTGGCCGACACCATCCCGCTCATCCTGGCCTCCTACCGGCACACGCTGGACGCGGTCGGGGACCCGGCCGACGAGGACGAGACGCGTGGCTGGATCGGACGGGTGCTGCTGGACGTCCTGGAGGAGCGCCACCCGGGCCGGGGCGAGGAGCTGGTCCGCCGCTACCGGGAGCACAACCTGGCCCACCACGACGACCTCATCCGACCGGTGCCGGGAGCCGCCGAGCTGCTCGCCGACCTCGCCCTGGCCGACGTCCCCACCGGGGTGGTCTCCTCCAAGCGTGAGGAGACGGTCCGGCAGGGCATGCACGTCACCGGCCTGCCCGTCCTGACGCACGTGGTGGGGATGGAGTCCACCCGGGTCCACAAGCCGCACCCCGCGCCCCTGCTGGAAGGGGCCCGACGGCTCGGTGCCCGTCCCGCCGAGTGCGTCTACGTCGGGGACGCCTGGGTCGACGTGCACGCGGCGCGGGCGGCGGGGATGGCCAGCATCGCCGTGACCTGGGGTGCGGGCGAGGCGTCGACGCTCGCCGAGGCCGACCACGTCGTGGACGACGTCGCAGCCCTGCGGGCCCTGCTCCTGCCCGGCCGCGACACCACCGCCTGACCTTCCGCGACGGCGATGGGCGGCCACCCCTGCGCGCCGCGGTCCGCCGTCGGTGCGCGCGCCTAGAGTGGACCCTTGTGTACGAAGGTGTGGTCCAGGACCTGATCGACGAGCTCGGCCGGCTGCCCGGCGTGGGACCCAAGGGTGCTCAGCGCATCGCGTTCCACCTGCTGTCCGCCGACCCGGACGACGTGACCCGCCTGGCCGAGGCGCTGGTGCAGGTGCGGGAGAAGGTGAGCTTCTGCCAGGAGTGCGGCAACGTCGCCGAGGGCGAGCGCTGCCGGATCTGCCTGGATCCGCGGCGCGACCCGTCCCTCATCTGCGTCGTGGAGCAGTCCCAGGACGTGGCGGCCATCGAGCGCACCCGAGAGTTCCGGGGCCGCTACCACGTGCTCGGTGGAGCCATCAACCCGATCGGCGGGGTCGGGCCCGACGACCTGCGCGTGCGCGAGCTGGTCGCGCGGCTGGCGGACGGTCAGGTGCAGGAGGTCATCCTGGCCACCGACCCCAACCTCGAGGGCGAGGCGACGGCGACCTACCTGGCCCGCCTGCTCGTTCCCTACGAGGGTGTCCGGGTCAGCCGCCTCGCCTCGGGGCTGCCCGTCGGCGGTGACCTGGAGTATGCCGACGAGGTCACCCTCGGACGTGCCTTCGAGGGGCGCCGGGTGCTGTCCGGCTAGACCTGCCCGGGCCGTTCACCTCGCCCTGTGCGGAACCTGCGGACCGGGCGCCGACGGGCCTAGGGTGGGGCCATGAGCACCGACGGCCGGAACGACTGGGCACCTCTGGCGGAGGAGACCGCCTCGGAGGTCCGGGCCTACTTCGCCGCCCTCGAGGGGGTCGCGACGGGGGAGGCTCCCGAGTCGGCGATCCCGGTCCTCCTGCTGGCCCTGGGCCAGCTGTGCGCCACCGGGGCCCGGCTCGGAGCCCTCGTGGACGTGGTCCCGGTGGAGCGGTTCGAGCCGGACAGCGGGCCGGACGAGGACCTGGAGCGCATCCGGGTCGCCCTGCACAAGCTCCTGGGCGGGCTGGACCCCTACTGCGACCTGGAGGACCCGGTCCTGTCCGGCGAGGTCGTCGGAGGCTCGCTCGCGGCGGACCTGGTGAGCGTCGCGGCGGACCTGTCCCACGGCCTCCAGCACCACGACGCCGGGCGACCGACCGAGGCCATGTGGTGGTGGCAGTTCAGCTATCTCTCCTCGTGGGGCGAGCGCGCCGCCGCCGCGCTGCGGGTGCTGCTCACCCTGCTCGCCCACGTCCGGCTCGACGCCGACGACGAGCAGGTCATGGAGGCGGAGATGGCGGCCCTGCACCAGGTCTGAGACCGGAGACCTGCGCCCAGGGTCTGAACTCCGGGCCGTCCGGCACCCGTCCCGGCACCGGGCAGGCGCCCGAAGGCCGTCAGCGGTCGGTGCGGGGTTCCTCGGCGAGCTCGTTGGGGCGGGTGGAGGGGTCGACGGGAGCGCCTGAGCGGTAGGCCGCCCGGCCCAGGTTGTTGGAGGCCACCGAGGACATGATGATGAAGCCGAGGACGGCGATGAGGACCTTCACGAGGTCGAGCCAGTCGAACCCGTGGGTGCGCACGTCCTCCACGAACGCACCCAGGACGATGAGGGGCAGACCCAGCCCGGTGGCCGCTGACAGCACGTTGATCCGGGAGAGACCGTCCCGCCCCTTGAGCATGGCGACGGCGCTGACCAGGACGAAGGCGGCTCCGCTGAGGCACAGGAGGCCGACGAGCAGCGTCACGAGCATCAGCGCCTCCCCCTGGTGAGAATGCGGGAGAGGGCAACGGTGGCCAGGATCCCGACCAGGGAGGCGATCGCGGCGACGTCGAAGACGATCGAGGAGCTGACCGCCAGGGCGCCCATGACGATGATGCCCACGGCGCAGAAGTAGAGCAGGTCGCTGACCGCGGCCACCGACGCGTCGTCCGTGGCGGTGTAGAGCCGGACCAGGCCCAGCACGGCCGCGACGACGAGGACGGCGACCGTGGCGACGACGACGACCATCATGAGGCCGACCCCTCCCACCGGGGCCCGCGGGTCATCCGCAGCACCCGGTCCTCCATGTGCCGCAGCCCTGCCCGGATCTCCTGCGGGTCGTGGGCGTAGATCGCGTGCACGTAGAGCGTGGGCGGCGTGGCCCCGGCCGCGCTGGCGATGCCCACCGTGATGGTCCCCGGGGTGATCGTGATGGAGGACGCCATGACGCTGATCTCCAGGTCGGTGGAGCACCGCAGCGGCAGCTCCAGGATGGCCGGCTGCATGTCGACGCCGGGCAGGACGGCATCCTTGGCGACGTCGAGGGCACCCTTGACGATCTCACCGGTCAGCCAGGTCCCGTAGGACAGGACGCGCAGGGGGTTCATCATCGTCCCAGCACCGCCTCGACGTAGGGGGCCGTGTCGGTCAGGCCCTGGGCCGCACGGGTGACGAGCGGCATCAGGGTCCCCGCCCCGAAGAACATGGCCAGCTGGACGCCGATCAGGGTGGCTCCCGGGGCCCACAGCCGGACAGGGACGACGACGTCGTCGGTCAGCGGGGTCAGGCTGGCCCTGCCGGTGTCCGGGCTGTCGGGGCGGTAGTCCTCCATCGGCTGGCCCCAGAACACCCCCGCCCAGAGCCTCTGCATGGCCACCAGGCTGGCCAACGCGGCCACGAGGATCGTCGCCAGGAGCAGCCATCCTTCCCAGGTGGCCGACCCGGCGGAGGCGCTGATGAGCGCCACCTTGCCGAAGAACCCGGAGGAGGCCGGGATCCCGACGAGCGAGAGCAGGCCCAGGGCGGTGAGGATGGCCACGGAGCGGTCCCGGCTGATCAGGCCCGACAGGCGCTCGTAGCGCCCGCTGCCGTAGACCTGCTCGATGGCTCCGGCCAGGAGCAGCAGGCCACCCATGGTGACGATGTGGTGGAGCATGTAGAACAGGCCGGCGGCCAGCGACGCGGTCGTGGACACAGCCACCCCGACGAGGATGTGCCCGACCCCGGCGACCATCTGCCAGGCCAGCGCCCGCCGGACGATGTGCTCGCCGAAGGTGCTCCAGGCGCCGACCGCGATGGTGATGGTGACCAGGACCACGAGGACCACCGCCCAGGGGGCCGGGCCGTCGTAGAGGGTGGTGTAGACCCGGTAGATCGCGTAGAGGGCGACCTTGGTGTGCAGGGCCGAGAACAGGGCCATGATGCCGGCCGAGGTCGCCGGGTAGGTCTGCGGCAGCCAGCCGTGGACCGGGACGACGGCTCCCTTGACGGCCAGGGCGAGCAGGACCACGGCCCCGGCCAGGGAGAGGGCGGGGTCCCCGGAGGCGGCGTCCGCGAGCACCGCGAGGTTGACCGACCCGGCGACGGCGTACACCAGGCCCACTCCGGTGAGCAGGGTGGCGCTGGTGAGCAGGTTGACCACGACGAAGGTCCGGCCGATGCCCAGCCGCCGCCAGGTACCCGTGACCGCGATGAGCGCGTAGGAGGGCAGCAGCATGACCTCGACCATGACGAAGAGGTTGAAGAGGTCCCCGGTGAGGAAGGCGCCGTTGACCCCACCGTGCAGCATGAGCGCCAGGGGCGGCACGAAGCGGTAGCGGTCCTCACGCGTGGCCGTGAGGAACCAGAGGGTGACGAGGGTGGCCAGCGAGGTCACCACGAGCATCAACGCCGCGAGGGTGTCCGACACGAACGGGATGGCCACCCCGGGGGCGAACGCCCCGACCTGGTGGGCCAGCACGGGGACGGTCCGGTGCTCCAGGACCAGCAGCACCCCGGTCGCCAGCGTGGCCGTCGGCACGGCGAAGAGGACGACCCGCTGGACCACCCGGTGCCGGACGAGGAGCAGCAGCCCGGCGGCCAGGAGCGGGACGGCGAGCAGCAGGGGGAGGACTGCGGCGTTCACGTCGCGCGCTCCTCGCCGGTGGGAGGCATCCGCTTGGTGTCGTCGTTGTGCCCGATCACGGCCATCGCGAGCATGAGCACGGTCACGGCGAAGGCGATGACGATGGCGGTGAGCACGAAGGCGTGCGGCAGGGGGTCCGTCGCCAGCGCAGGGTCGACCCGGTCCGGCAGCGGTTCCCCGCGCCACGCGCTCACCCCGGCGAGCAGCAGCATGAGGTTGGCGGCGTGGCTGAGCAGCGCCAGCCCGAAGATGATGCGGACCATGCCGCGCTGCAGCAGGAGGTAGACGCCGCCGGTGACGAGGACGGCGATCGAGATGGGGATGATCACCGCTCGCTCCGATCGCCGAGGTTGCGCGGGGGCACGCCGTGGGTGAGGTATGTCGTGCGTCGGCCGACCCGGCCCCGCCCGGTGGGGTCTGGTCCGTCGGGTGCGCCCGCGGTCCGGGTGGAGGCCAGGGCCCTCTCCCGGTCGACCCGCTCGCGCTCGGCAACCTCCTCGGGCGTCTCCCCGCGGGTGGTGTCCATCGGTCCGGCGAGCTCGCCCTCGACCGACTCGTCGGCGCGCTCGCGGGTGCGCTCCCGGCCGCCGGCGGCGCCCAGCAGGTTGAACGCCTCCATGACCAGGCCGAGGACGGCGGCGTAGACGCCGAGGTCGAACAGCAGGGCGGAGGTGAGGTAGAGGCTGCCGACGTCCCCGCTGATCGGCGCCAGGAACGAGCCCTCGACCACGAGGCCCCACAGACCGGTGAGGATGGCCAGCGCGACGCCGCTGCCGATGAGCACCATCGGCAGCCGGGCCGGGCCGACGGCCTGGTCACGGGCCGAGGCAAGGTAGACGAGGGCGACCACGGCCGACCCGAGAAGGGCGGCGATGAACCCGCCGCCGGGGGAGTTGTGCCCCCGCCAGAAGAGGATGAGCGAGATGACCACGATGAGCGGGGCGGTGAGCCGCACGAGCAGCTGCATCGGGACCGCGTTGCCCCAGGCCTGGTGGATCGCCCGGTCCGCGGCGCTGCCCCGGGGTCGCAGCGGGATGTCCGGGTCGGCCACCCAGCCGCGGTCACCGTCCCGCGGCGGGTCGAGGTAGCGGTCCCGGACGGTGGAGAGGATGGCCACCATCGCGGCGCCGGCCATCCCCAGGACGGTGAGCTCGCCGAGGGTGTCCAGGGCCCGGAACTCCACGAGGATCGTGTTGACGACGTTGTAGCCGTGGGTGATCTCGGGACCCTCGGTGAGGTAGAAGTCCGCGATCTCGGACCGCTCCCGGCGTCCGGTCAGCGCGTAGGCGCCCAGGCCGAAGGCCAGGCCGGTGGTCAGGGCCAGCGTCATCGCGGCCTTCTGGCCCCACCGGGGGGACCGCCCGAAGCGCAGCGGGAGCTTCTGCAGGACGAGCATGATCATCAGGATGGTCAGCGCCTCCACGAGCAGCTGGGTCAGGCCGACGTCCGGACCTCCGAGGGCGAAGATCTGCACCGTGATGCCGATGCCCACCGCGGAGAGGCTGACCGTGGCGGCCAGGCGCGACTGGGAGATGGTCGTGCCCACCACCCCGAGGGCGATCACCACCAGGGCGACGGCGTCGGTCCAGCGGTCCAGCCCGGGGTGCTGCTCGGCGAGGCTGCCCGTGAGGAGGAGCCCGAGGGAGCCCCCGCCCAGGACCGCGGCCAGGGCGACGAGGACCGGGGCGACGTGGCGGGTGGGGTTGTCCGCGCGCACCAGGAGCGCGAGCTGCATACCGGTGCGCGCCACCGGGGCCACGATCACGGCGATGACCCCGGCACCGTCGAGGCGGAAGGTGCTCCGCTCCAGCGCCGGCAGCAGGCGACGACGCTGGAGGATGACGACCACGCCGACGGCGATGATGAGCAGGGTGGCGATCAGCTCGGCGTTGACGCCGTGCCACAGCGCCAGGTGCGTCTCGGGCTCGAGGTGCGGCAGGGCGGCGGAGACGGCCCGGTCGACAGGGGTGTCGAACACCCCCACGACGAGCGCCAGCGGCAGCCCGGCCAGGATCGGCAGGGCGGCGAAGATCCCCAGCGCGGGCGGGGTGGCGCTCAGGGGGGCGTCCTCGGGCCAGCGGTCCTGCCCGCGTCCGTCGACGAACCCGTGGAAGACGATCTTGGCGCAGTAGGCGAACGTGAGCACCGAGGCCAGCGCGCCGCCCACGAGCGCCGCCCAGCCTGTCCAGGCCGGGCCGGGAGCCTCGAGCAGCGCGGTGAAGACCGACTCCTTGGACACGAACCCCAGCATCGGCGGGATGCCGGCCATCGAGGCGCAGCCGAGCACGGTGGTCCAGAACGCCAGCGGCATCGCCCTGCGCAGCTCGGGCAGCCGGCGCACGTCCCGGGTGCCGGTTGCGTGGTCCACGACCCCGACCATCATGAACAGGCCCGACTTGAAGAGGGCGTGCGCGATCGTGTGCAGGACGGCGGCCGCCAGGGCGTACTCGGTGCCCACGCCGATGGCCGCGACGATCAGGCCGAGCTGGCTGACCGTGGAGTAGGCCATCAGCTTCTTCAGGTCCGTCTTCTGCAGGGCGAAGAAGCCGCCCAGGGCGCAGGTCAGCAGGCCGACGGTGATGAGGGTGGCGTTCCACACCGGCACGTCGTGGAACAGCGGGGAGAACCGCATGAGCAGGAAGATTCCGGCCTTGACCACCGCGGCGGCGTGCAGGTAGGCGCTGACGGGGGTGGCCGCCGCCATCGCGTCGGGCAGCCACACGTGGAAGGGGAACTGGGCCGACTTGGTGAACGCCGACAGCAGCACCAGGACGGCCACGCCCGTCGTCAGGCCCGGGCGTTCGGCCCACACCGGGTGCACCAGCGCCTCCTGCAGGCCCGTGGTCCCGGTGGCCGCGACCATGACCCCCACGGCGGCGAGCAGGGTCAGACCCCCGACGAAGGTGACGAGGAGGGTGCGCATCGACGGCGCCTCGCCGGAGTAGCCGGAGCGGGCGATGAGCAGGAAGCTGGCCAGGGAGGTGAGCTCCCAGCACAGGAAGAGCAGGATGAGGTCGTCGGCGAGCACCAGCCCGACCATGGCGAGCGTGAAGCCGGCGAGGTAGAGGTAGAAGGTGAGGTGGCGGCCCGGGGAGAGGTAGGCCGTGGAGTAGGACAGCACGACCGCTCCGATGATCAGGGCGATCGCGGTGAAGACCACGCCGATCCCGTCGGCGCGCAGGGACAGCGCCAGCCCCAGGTCCGGCACCCACGGGCGGTCCCAGGTGACGACCTCCCCACCCATGACGCGGCTCGCGACCGGCCAGAAGACGGCGGCGGCGACGAGGTAGAGCCCCGCCAGCGGCCACCCGGCGTGCCGGCCGAGGACACGGGTGAGGGGAAAGCTGGCGAGCACGGCGAGCGCGCACACCGCCAGGGTCCAGACCATGCTCATGGCCTCGGCCCGCGGGCGCTGCCGACGACCGTCGGGCAGGTTCGACGGCGACGGCGCATGGCGGGGAGTCTAACAATCGCCGTCCTGCCGGACGGGACCCGCACCGGACGGCCCGCGCGGACCCGTGCGGGGTATGCCGACGGGGCGCCGGACCGGTGGTCCGACGCCCCGCGGGTCGCTGCGGCGGTGTGGCTCAGGAGGCCACGACGAGCCCGGAGGTGGCGCTGCGCGCACGCTCCAGGCGCCGGCCGACGTCGCTCCAGTTGACGACGTTCCACCAGGCGGAGACGTAGTCGGCCTTGACGTTCTTGTACTGCAGGTAGAAGGCGTGCTCCCACATGTCCAGCATCAGCAGCGGGGTGAGCCCCAGCGGCACGTTGCCCTGCTGGTCCCACAGCTGCATGATGAGCGGCTTCTGGCCGATGGAGTCCCAGGCCAGGACGGCCCAGCCGGAGCCCTGGATCGTCGTGCCGGCGGCCTCGAACTGGCCCTTGAAACCGTCGAAGGAGCCGAAGTGCTCGTCGATCGCCGCGGCGACCTCACCCTCGGGCCGGTCCCCGCCCTCGGGCGACATGTTCTGCCAGAACACCGAGTGGTTGGTGTGCCCGCCCAGGTTGAAGGCCAGGTTCTTCTCCAGCATCGGCACGGTCGCGAAGTCGCCGGACTCCCGGGCCGCGGCCAGCTTCTCGAGGGCGGTGTTCGCACCGTCGACGTAGGCCTTGTGGTGCTTGGAGTGGTGCAGCTCCATGATCTCGCCGCTGATGTGCGGCTCGAGGGCTGCGTAGTCGTAGGGAAGGTCGGGCAGGGTGTACGTGCTCACGGCAATCTCTCCTGATCTGGCCGGATAGCGGACCTGCCCGACTATAGTCGCGGGCCTGCGGCGACGCCCGGCGAGGGGCGCTGCCCAGGGACGCCCAGGGCGCCGCCGACGGTGCAGGGAGGGGTCCTCGGTCCCTGCGGCGCGTCTGCGGTCGGCCGGGCGGCCGCCACCCCGCTGCCGCACACTGGGGCCATGATGCGATCACGTGCGGCCTACCTGACCATCGGCGCCCTGGGGATGCTCCTGCTGATCCTCCTGGCTCTCGGTGTGCTGTGGTGGGTGGTCACGACGCCGGCCGGCGAGGGCCCCGGGGCCGCGGGTGCCCCCACGGTGCGCGAGGGCGCTCCGTCGCCGGCCGACCAGCCGCCCGCCGACCTCGCCGACGAGGAGGTGTGGCTGGCGGACGTGGACATCGAGGCCGGGACCGTCGTCCTGCCGGACTCGACCCTCCTCGACGTCCAGGCCGTGGGTCACGGGGTCCGTTCCGGTGGCGAGCAGCTGGTCGTCGACAGCCTGGAGGTGCAGGCCACCGTGCCTTTCGCCGACGTGGCCACCGAGCTCGGTGGCGACTCCGTGGTCCGACCGGCGGAGGACGGGCAGGCGTCCGTGGTGCGCACCGTGGAGGTGCTGGGCCGGGAGATGACCGCCGTCGCGACCGGGACCGTGGAGGTCGTGGACGGGCTGCTCGTCGTCGAACCCCGCTCCATCGACCTCGGTGGTCCGGACCTGTTGTCCCGCGCGGTCGCCGCGGTCGTGCGCCGCTTCGTCACCATCGAACACCCCATCCAGGGGCTTCCCGAGAACCTGGTGCTGCAGGACGTCGCCGTCCAGGAGGACGGCTTCCGCGCCGACCTGTCCGGGGAGGACGTCGTCATCGTGGCGGGGCAGGCAGAGATCAGCCCCTGACCGCCTGCAGGCCGGCCGAGGCGCGCTGGCGGACCACGAGGATCGCGACGAGGGTGCCCATGCGGTCCCACGCCGGGTCGGCCACGAGCCGCAGCAACCCTGCCGCGAGCAGCAGGTCGAGCACCGGGCGGGCCGCTCCTCGTCGACGCCGGGCGCCTACGGTCTCCGTCCTGGGTGGCCTGCGCAACCGGGGCGACCATGGCGCGCGGGGGCGGGCGGCGTCACGGCCGGGTCAGGTCGAACCGGTCCAGCCCCATCACCTTGGTCCACGCGGCCACGAAGTCGTGGACGAACTTCTCCTGGGCGTCGTCGCCGGCGTACACCTCGGCGACGGCGCGGAGCTGGGAGTTGGCACCGAGGACGAGGTCGACGGCCGTGGCCGTCCACCTGACGTCGCCGGTGGCCAGGTCGCGGATCTCGTAGACCTGCTCCTGCGACTCCGACGCCTTCCACTCCATACCCGGGGCGAGCAGGTGGGCGAAGAAGTCGTTGGTCAGCACGCCCGGACGGTCGGTGAGCACCCCGTGCCGGGAACCCCCGACGGTGGCACCGAGGGCGCGCATCCCGCCGACGAGGACCGTCATCTCCGGCGCGGACAGCTCGAGCATGTAGGCACGGTCGACCAGCAGGACCTCGGGATCCAGCTGCACGCCCGGACGCACGTAGTTGCGGAACCCGTCGGCGCGCGGCTCGAGGACCCGGAAGGACTCGACGTCGGTCTGCTCCTGCGTCGCGTCGCCGCGCCCGGGGCGGAAGGGGACCGTGACGTCCACCCCCGCGTCCCGGGCGGCCTTCTCCACCGCGGCCGCACCGGCGAGCACGATGAGGTCGGCCAGCGAGATCGTCGCGCCGCCGGCGTCGAGGAACTCGCGCCGGACCTGCTCGAGCCGGTCCAGGACCGCCGACAGCTGCTCCGGCTGGTTGACCGCCCAGCTGCGCTGCGGCTCGAGCCGGATCCGCGCCCCGTTGGCGCCGCCGCGCTTGTCGGTGGTGCGGAAGCTCGCGGCCGATGCCCAGGCGGTCGAGACCAGCTCGGCGACCGACAGGCCGGACCGCAGCACCCGGTCCTTGAGGGCGGCCACGTCCGCCTCGCCCACGAGCTCTCCCTCGACCGGCGGGACCGGGTCCTGCCAGAGCTGGGGCTCGGGGACCCAGGGGCCGAGGTAGCGCTCGATCGGTCCCATGTCGCGGTGCAGCAGCTTGTACCACGCCTTGGCGAACGCCAGGCGGAACTCCTCGGGGTCCTCCAGGAAGCGGCGTGAGATCTTCGCGTACTCCGGGTCGAACCGCAGGGCCAGGTCGGAGGTCAGCATCCGCGGCTCGCGGCGCTTCGACGGGTCGTGCGCGTCCGGCACCATGTCGGAACCGGCGCCCTTCGTCGGGCGCCACTGGTGCGCTCCCGCGGGAGACTCCATCAGCTCCCAGTCGTAGGCGAAGAGGATGTGGAAGAACTCGTTGTCCCAGCGGGTCGGGTGGTAGGTCCAGGTCACCTCCAGGCCGGAGGTGATCGTGTCCGCCCCCTTGCCGGTGCCGTGCGAGCTCAGCCAGCCCAGCCCCTGCGCCTCCAGCGGCGCCGCCTCCGGCTCGGGGCCGACGAGACCGGCGTCACCCGCGCCGTGCGTCTTGCCGAAGGTGTGCCCGCCCGCGATGAGTGCGACGGTCTCCTCGTCGTCCATCGCCATCCGGGCGAAGGTGGTGCGGATGTCGCGGGCGGAGGCGAGCGGGTCCGGGTTGCCGTTCGGGCCCTCGGGGTTGACGTAGATCAAGCCCATCTGGACCGCACCCAGGACCTCGTCCAGCTCGCGCTCGCCCGAGTAGCGCGCGTCGCCGAGCCAGGCGTCCTCAGGACCCCAGAAGATCTCCTCCGGCTCCCAGACGTCCTCACGGCCGAAGCCGAAGCCGAACGTCTCGAAGCCCATGTCCTCCAGCGCGACCTGGCCGGCGTAGACGATGAGGTCGGCCCAGGAGATCTTCTGTCCGTACTTCTTCTTCACCGGCCACAGCAGGCGGCGTGCCTTGTCCAGGTTCACGTTGTCCGGCCAGCTGTTCAGCGGCGCGAACCGCTGCCCCCCGTCACCGGCACCACCGCGGCCGTCGTAGATGCGGTAGGTGCCCGCCGAGTGCCAGCTCATCCGGATGAACAGGCCGCCGTAGTGCCCGAAGTCGGCCGGCCACCAGTCCTGGGAGGTGTGCAGCACCTCCACGACGTCGCGCCGCAGCGAGTCCAGGTCCAGCTGCTCGAACTGCGCCCGGTAGTCGAAACCCTCGCCCAGAGGGTTGCCCCGGGGTGAGTGGGCGTGCAGCACGGAGAGGTTGAGCTGGTTGGGCCACCAGTCCTGAAGGCTGTTGGGCCGGCCCCCTGTCTTCGGCGTGGGTGAGGGGATCGCGGGGTTCTCGCTCTCGCTGCCGTCCGCGGTCGCCGAGTCGTGCAGGACCGGGCAGCCGGCCTCGGCCTTGCGGTCCACCCCCTGGGGGCTGTCGGGGGTGCTGGTGTCCTGGCTGTCGTTCATCTGCGTCCTTCCGGCTGCGCACGAGGTGGACCACGGACCGGTGTCGACGCGCGGGTGGTGGTGGACCGCCGGAGCGCGGCCACGCAGGGGGCGCACTGCACGCGAGAAGCCACGTCGAGACAGAACGTGCCGGGCGGCCGTCGTCCTGGCCGGCCCCGGGCAGCCAGCATGACCCAGGCCCGGACGGGCGTCAAGGGTGCGCGGGACGTCCCCGATCAGCCCGGACGACGGGCGGTCACGAACACCGAGACGCCGGGGGCGCGGCCGACCGGGAGGTGCCGTTCGAACCGTACGACCGCGCCCAGTGCGGCGTTGAGGAGCGGGTGGGGCTCGTCGAGGTCGCTGCCGCTCGAGCGGCGCCGGTGCAGCGCGACGGCGGGTCGCAGCAGCACCATCCAGGAGCGCACGCCGAGGATCTCCAGGCCCGCGTCCTGGAGCAGCGTGAGGAACTCGGACGTCTGGTAGCGGCGGACGTGGCCGACCGCGACGTCGTGCGCGGACCACAGTCGCTGGTCGACCGGAACGGCGGCCACGAGGGTGCCTCCCGGGCGGAGCACCCGGTGGACCTCTGCGGCGGCACGCTCGTGGTCCGGCAGGTGCTCGAGCACGTCGAGGGCGACCACGAGGTCGAGCGAACGGTCCGCGACGGGCAGGTGCTGGGCGTCGGCACGGACGACGTCCAGACCCCGTCCCCGGGCGACCTGCGCCCCCTCCTGGGTGAACTCCAGGGCGAGGACGTCCCAGCCCAGGGACTTCAGCACCCGGGTGTTGCCACCGCCTGCGGCACCGACGTCCAGGGCCAGGCCGGGAGCCAGCCCGTCGACCCGCCGCGCCAGCAGGTGACGACGCTCGCGGTACCACCAGTGGCCCTCCTCCAGCTCGGCCAGCTTGCGGACCTCGGTTGCCTCCACGACACAGATCCTCTCAGCAGGAGGAGCCGATCGCGCAGTGGCCGAAGGACACCGGCGATCCGCGTGGCGCGAGAGCTGGCAGGACGACAGACCCGCCTGTCATAGACCGGCAGCTCGTGGTCGGGGTGACAGGATTCGAAATTTGAGACATGGGCATCTTGGTCGCTCGAAGCGATCAGCGGACATGGTGTGTGACCTGCAAGAAGGCCACATTGTTTCCTCGGGCAGGAATGGAAAGAGAAGGCACACGTGGCCGCATTGCATGGCACGTTCATGGCCCGAAAGGGCGTGGCATGGCACGCGAACGACGGTTCGGCTCGGTGCGCCGTCTGCCGTCGGGGAAGTGGCAGGCCCGCCACACGTGGGACGCGCTGGAGCACAAGGCGCCGTGAGTGGGACAGCATCCTCGCCCAGGGACTGGAGGACACGGTCGGCACGATCCTCAGCACCAGCCCCCGTGCGCGCGCTGCGCCAGAACTCCCCGTTCGCGGGCGTTCTGAGCCAGGCCGAACGGACCCAGGCCCTGCGAACCTTCTGCGAGAAGCGCACACCCGCGGAATGAACCGTCAGCAGCTGCCAGGCCTGCTCAGGGCTGCCCCGCGGCATCACCAAGGACCCGGAGGTGCTGGGCAGGGGCTCGCAGGCAGTCCTCGGCACGTGGGACGAGGACGAGCTTCCGTGCCCCGTCTCGTCGGCCACGTCGGCGCAGTCGCGATGGAGGATCGCGGCTGAGCCCGGCCGCGCGCCAGCAGGACGTGTCCAGGAGCAGCACCAAAGCGGCAGAAGGCGTGCGCTGGAGCCCCCAGATATTCGTGAGGCAGTCGGCGAGGCCTTGGCCTGGCGACGCTAGGCTGCCTCATCTGCTGCCCCCGTGGGCGCTCGTGTGGAGGAGGCCGGTGTGGTGGACCACGACGACGGTCTGGTGCGGTCCGGCGGTCAGGTCGGCGATGGCGCGCTGTCGCTGGGTGCGGTTGCGGTGCTTTTCGTCTTCGTGCCGGTTGTCGGTGACTTCGTCGCCGTGCCGGCAGCCCTGGCTGCCGTGGGTCTGGGACTGGTCGGCTTCCTGTCCGAGGAAGGGACGGGAGTCGGGAGCGCGTGGAAGGCTGTCGTCGGCGGGTCCGCGGGACTGCTGTGCCTGTTCACGGTGCTCATCACGTTCGCGGCCATGAGGACGTAGGTAGTGGTCCGCACGGTGGCCAGGACACGCTCGGTTACCCTTGTCCACCCGGTGGGAACGTCAGCGTCCGCACGGTCGTCGCGCCCGCACACCCCTTCTCGAGACCCAGGAGCATGAGGCATGCCCTCTGCAGGAGCAGATCCGTCCGGCGATAGATCGGGCCGACCCCCCGCGGGGGTAGGCCCGGGATGACGATCGTTCTCTCCTTGCTCCTGGGCGTGCTGGTGGTTCTGGCGATCACTGCCGCCACGGGTTACTTCGTGGCGCAGGAGTTCGCCTACATGGCGGTGGACCGCTCCCGGCTCAGCGCCCGCGCGGAGGCCGGTGACCCGATCGCTGCGCGGGCGCTCAAGGTGACGAGGCGGACCTCGTTCATGCTCTCCGGCGCCCAGCTCGGCATCACGGTGACCGGTCTGCTGGTGGGGTATGTCGCCGAGCCCCTGATCGGGTCCGCGTTCGGGCAGATGCTGGGCGGGGTGGGTGTGCCCACCGGGATCGGGATCGCGATCGGCACGATCCTGGCACTGGTCTTTGCGACCCTGGTGCAGATGGTGTTCGGTGAGCTGTTCCCCAAGAACCTCGCGATCGCCCGGCCCGAGCCGCTGGCACGGGCACTGTCGCGGAGCACGGTCATCTACCTCAAGCTCTTCGGCTGGCTGATCTGGATCTTCGACCAGTCCTCCAACGTGCTGCTCAAGTTCCTGGGCATCGAGCCCGTCCACGACGTCGAGCACTCGGCCACGGCCCGCGACTTGGAGCACATCGTCGCCGACTCCCGTGACAGCGGTGACCTGCCCGACGAGCTGTCGGACCTGCTGGACCGCGTCCTCGACTTCCCCACCCGCGACGTCGGACACGCGATGATCCCGCGCTCGCGGGTCGACACGGTCCGTGAGGCGGACTCCCTGGCGCACGTCCGCTCCCTGATGGCGACCGGCCACTCCCGCTACCCCGTCCTGTCCGCCGACGGTGAGGACGTGGTGGGGATGGTCGAGATCCACGAGGTCATGGCAGCGGCCCAGGCCGACGGTGCAGGCGGCGCCGGCGTCACGGTCGCGGACCTGCAGCAGCCGGCGTTGGTGCTTCCTGAGTCCATGACCTTGCCGGACGCGACGCGTGAGCTGGCCGAGTTCAAGAACCAGATGGCCTGCGTCATCGACGAGTACGGCGGCTTCACCGGCATCCTCACCCTGGAGGACCTCGCCGAGGAGATCGTCGGCGAGATCACCGACGAGCACGACCCGCAGACCCCGGACGTCCCTGCGGTCGACGACGGCGTCTGGGTGATGGGCGGTGACGTGCACATCGATGAGATCGAGCGTGCGCTGAACCACGACCTGCCCCGCGGGGACTACGAGACCATCGCTGGCCTGGTGATCACCGAGCACGGGGACCTGCCCGAGCCCGGCCTGCAGCTCTCGGTCGTGCTGCCGCCGGACCCGGCCGACCTGGCCCACGGCGACGAGCCGCGGGAGCGACACCTGCGGATCGAGGTGCTCGAGATCGATCGTTCCGTCCCCGCGCTCGTGCGTCTGACCCTCCT
>DATISK010000069.1:0-5355 GCA_035581545.1 Ornithinimicrobium sp.
GAGCGCCTGCACCGGGCGATGCACCGGTCGGTGGCCGCGCTGGCCCGGGCGGGGTGCGACGTCGTCGTGGACCACGTGCTGCTGGAACCGCGGTGTGCGCGCGACCTGGCGGCCGTCCTGGACGGTCTGGACGTCGTGCTCGTCGGGGTGCGCTGCCCCGCCCCGGTGCTCGCGGTCCGCGAGCAGGAGCGGGCCGACCGCACCGTGGGTCAGGCGCTGGCGCAGCTCCGTGCCGTGCACGCGCACGGTCCCTACGACGTGGAGGTGGACACCTCCGTGACGGACCCGGGGACGGCCGCCGTCCTCGTCCTCGACGGGGTGCGGCGGCGGCGTGGCCACCCTGCCCTCTCCGGCTGGCCGGCGGGTGGGGCCGACCCGGCCTGAGCCCGACGCCGGCGGGTGCGACACTTCCCCGCATGACCCTGACGGCCTCGGCGATCGCGTTCATCGTGGTCGCGACCGTCGTCGGCGCCACCCTGCAGCGGGTGTCCGGTCTGGGCATGGGACTGGTGGTGGCGCCGCTGCTGGCGGTGCTGCTCGGGGCGGCGCCCGGGGTGCTGGTGGCCAACGCGACCACGACGGTCTCGGCGTTCCTGCTGACCGTGGCGGTGCGCCGCGCGGTCGAGTGGCGGCGCGCGCTCCTCATCGGTCTGGCGGCCGTCCCGGGGGCCGTCCTGGGCGCGCTGCTCGTCGGGGCGCTGCCGGGCGCGGCCCTCCAGGTCGTGGTCGGGGCCGTGGTGCTGCTGGGACTGGGCACCGGATGGCTGGTCGACCACCTGGGCCGGCTCCCGCACGTGCGCCGCTGGTGGGTCACGCCCGGGGCCGGTCTGCTCGGCGGCATGCTGAACACGATCGCCGGCGTGGCCGGGCCGGTGATGATCGTCCACTCGCGCCTGGTCCGGTGGGGGCAGGCGGGCTTCGCCGCCACCATGCAGCCGGTCTTCATGGTGATGGGCGGCCTGTCGGTGCTGGCCAAGACCTTCGTCGCCCCGGTCACCGCGTGGGTGCCGCCCTGGTGGCTGGCCGTGGTCGTGGTCGGTGGGGTCCTCGTGGGGATCGGTCTCGGCGGCTACCTCGCCGACCGGGTCTCGGCCTCGGCCGCCCGGCGCACCGCCACCCTCGTCGCCGCGCTGGGTGGCGCGGCGGCGCTGGTCCGCGGGCTGCTCATGCTCGGCTGACGACCGTAGGCTGGCTCGCGGACACCCCGCAGAGAGGACAGACATGAGCACGATCGCCTTCGTCGGACTGGGGATCATGGGCAGCCCGATGGCGGTCCACCTGCAGCAGGCCGGGCACCAGGTGCGCGGCTACAACCGCTCGCCGGAGAAGATGCAGGCCCTCGTCGACGCGGGGGGTCTGCGGTGCGGCTCGGCGGCCGAGGCCGCCGACGGTGCCGAGGTCGTCTGCCTGATGGTCCCCGACAGCCCGGACGTCGAGGACGTCCTCGTGGGCGCGGGACAGGTGCTCGACCACGCCCGCCCCGGTGCGCTGATCATCGACTTCTCCACCATCCGGCCGGACGTCGCGCGGCGGCTGGCGGCCACGGCACGCGAGCGAGGGCTGCGCATGCTCGATGCGCCCGTCTCGGGCGGTGAGGCCGGGGCACGGAACGCCGCCCTGTCGATCATGGTCGGGGGCGAGGCCGAGGACGTCGAGGCCGCCCGGCCCCTGCTCGACGTCCTCGGGCGGACGGTCGTGCACGTCGGCCCGGCGGGCGCCGGGCAGACGGTGAAGGCAGCCAACCAGCTCGTCGTCGCGGGCCACCTCCAGGTGCTGGCCGAGGCCGTCGCCCTCCTGGAGGCCTACGAGGTGGCGCTGGACCCCGCCCTCGACGTCCTGGGCGGCGGACTGGCCGGCTCGGCCGTGCTGGAGCAGAAGCGCGGCAACCTGACCGGACGGCACTTCGAGCCCGGCTTCCGTGCCGAGCTGCACCACAAGGACCTGGGCATCGTCACCAGCGCCGCCCGCGAGGCCTCCGTCGTCCTGCCGACCGGTGCGCTGCTGGCCCAGCTGATGGCCTCGGCCGTGGCGAACGGCGACGGCGGGCTGGACCACTCGGCCCTGCTGCGCGTGGTGCTCCGGCTCAACGGCCGGGAGTGACCCATCGACACCCGACAGCTCACCTACTTCCTCGGCGTGGTCACCCACGGCGGCTTCGGACGGGCGGCCACGCACCTGCACGTGAGCCAGCCGGCGCTCTCGCAGTCGGTCGCCGCGCTGGAACGCGACCTCGGCGTCCCCCTCTTCCACCGGGTCCCCAGCGGCGTCCGGCTCACCGACGCGGGGAGGGTCCTGGTGCCGCACGCCCGCCAGGTGCTCCGCGACCTGGAGGTGGCGAGGTCGGCGACGCAGTCGGTCGGCGCCGAGCTCACCGGCCAGATCGACCTCGCCCTCATGCCCTCGCAGGGCGTGGAGCCGTTCACCACGCTCATGTCCCGGCTCACCGAGCGGCACCCCGGCCTGTCCATCCACGCCCACGCCTCCTTCGTCCGGGACGACGCCATCGCCCTGGTCCGCAGCGGCACCTGCGAGCTGGGACTGGTCGGTGCGCTCGCGGCCCCCTACCCCACGGGGATCGAGGTCCACACCCTGGGGCACCAGCAGATGATGCTCGTCGTGCCGCCGGACTCCTCCCTGCCCCGTCACCGGCCGCTCGTCCCGGGCGACCTGGACGGCCAGCGCGTCGTGGTCTCGCCCCCCGGCAGCGTGATGCGGCAGATGGCCGACCGCCTGATGAGCCGGTCCACCATGACGGTCGTCGTGGAGGCGGCGCACCGCTCCGCGATCCTGCCCCTGGTCCTCGCCGGCGTGGGCGTGGCGGTGCTGTCCTCCGCCTGGGAGCCGCTGGCACGCCGCAGCGGGGCCCGGGTGTGCCGGCTGGCGGACACGATGGAGCTGCAGGTCGACCTCATCCACCGACCGACCCGGCTGACCCCCGCCTCGCAGGCCCTGCTCGACACGGCCGTGACCGGTGACTGGCCTGGGCAGATAAGCAGAATGGATGACCCGCATCCATAACGCGTCTTGGACACCCGGACGGTGCCCGCCCTAGCGTTCCCGATCATGACGAGCACCCACAGGATCGCGGCGATCCCCGCAGACGGAGTTGGCACCGAGGTCGTCGAGGCGGGGAAGCGGGTCCTGACGGCGCTGCAGGAGCGGCACCCGACCTTCGAGCTGGAGTGGCACGACTTCGACTGGGGGACGGAGTACTACCAGCGGCACGGGCGGATGATGCCCGAGGACGGTCTGGACCAGCTGCGGGACATGGACGCCATCTACTTCGGGGCCGTCGGCTGGCCGACCGTGCCGGACCACATCACCCTGTGGGGCCTGCGCCTGGCCATCTGCCAGGGCTTCGACCAGTGGGCCAACGTCCGACCGGTCACCTTCCACCCGGGGGTGCCCTCGCCCATCGTCGACGCGCAGGAGCGCGGCCTGGACTGGGTCGTCGTGCGGGAGAACAGCGAGGGGGAGTACTCCGGGTTCGGGGGCCGCAACTTCGGGGGGCGCCCCGGCGCGGGGGAGGTCGCGGTCCAGAGCGCGGTGTTCACCGAGACCGGTTCGGAGCGCATCATGCGCTTCGCCTTCGACCTGGCCCGCACCCGTGACCGCCGGAAGGTCTCCTGCGTCACCAAGAGCAACGCCCAGCAGCACGGCATGGTCCTGTGGGACGACGTCTTCGCCCGCGTCGCGCAGGACTATCCCGACGTCGAGACCGAGAAGGTCCTGGTGGACGCCATGGCGGCCAAGTTCGTCCTCCGCCCCGAGGACCTCTCGGTCGTCGTCGCCTCGAACCTGCACGCGGACATCCTCTCCGACCTCGGCAGCGCCATGGCGGGCAGCCTGGGGCTGGCCAGCAGCGCCAACCTCAACCCCGAGCGGCGAGCCCCCTCGATGTTCGAGCCGGTCCACGGGTCCGCGCCGGACATCGCGGGCCAGGGCGTGTCCAACCCCATCGGCGCCATCCTCTCGGCGGCCCTCATGCTCGACCACCTCGGCCACCCCGACGAGGCCGCCCGTCTGCGTGAGGCGGTCGACAAGACGACCGGCGCCGGTGTCCGCACCCGCGACATCGGCGGCCGCGCCACGACCGACGACGTCGTCGAGGCGGTCACCGCAGCCCTCTAGAGTTCCACCGCACCAACCCCCACCAAGGAGTCAACGATGATTCGTCAGCGCACCAAGGTCCTCGCCGTCCTGCCGGCCCTCGCCCTGGGCCTCGGCGCCTGCGGCCAGGGTGGAGACGCCGCCGCCGACTACCCCGAGCAGCGGATCGACTACGTCCTGCCGTTCGACCCGGGCGGCGAGTCGGACATCACCGCCCGCCTGCAGCAGGAGCCGCTCCAGGAGGAGCTGGGCCAGAGCGTGTCGATCTCCTACCAGCCCGGCGCCGGCGGAGCCCTGGGCTGGTCGGAGCTGACCCGTTCACGGCCCGACGGCTACATGGTGATGGGGTGCAACATCCCGCACATCATCCTGCAGCCGATGCTGCGGGACGACGCCGGTTACGAGACCGAGGAGATCAAGCCGGTCTACTTCTTCCAGAGCACGCCCAACGCGCTCCTGGTCCCGGCAGACAGCGAGATGGAGAGTGTCGAGGACTTCGTCGCCGCCGCCAAGGAGAACCCCGGTGCCATGTCCGTCGGCGGCAGCGGCGACTTCAGCGCGAACCACATCGGGACCCTCCAGTTCGCCGACGCCGCGGGCATCGAGGTCTCCTACACCCCGTTCGACGGCACCGGGGCCGCCGTCCCCGCCCTGCTGGGCGGGCACGTGGATGCGCTGATGAGCTACACCCCCCAGATCGAGCAGCTGGGCGACCAGGTCAAGGCGCTCGCCGTCGCCTCCGAGGAGCGGATGGAGGGGTTGGACGTGCCCACGTTCATGGAGCAGGGCATCGACATGGCCGACGGCGCCTTCCGCGGGGTGTGCGTCCAGGAGGACACGCCGGACGAGATCGTCGACAAGCTGGCGGAGACCTTCGCCAACGTCAACGAGGACGAGTCGCTCGTCGAGGACTTCCGGGACCAGGCGTTCGTGCTGGAGAACTACGGCCCGGAGGAGTCCCTGGAGCTGATCGAGCGCCGGACCGCGGAGTACGAGGAGCTGCTCAGCTCGCTGGGGCTGCTCGATGAGTGATGCCCTCGCCGGGCTCATCGACCTGCTGAGGCCGATGACGCTGCTGATCGTGTTCGTGGGCACGGTCGCCGGCATGGCCCTGGGCGCCATGCCGGGTCTCAGCGCCACCATGTGTCTGGCGCTCCTGGTGCCGTTCACCTTCGCGATGGAGCCGGGGCCGGGTCTGGTGCTGCTGGGCGCCTTCTACATGGGCGCCATCTACGGCGGGTCGTT
>DATISK010000070.1:0-7243 GCA_035581545.1 Ornithinimicrobium sp.
CCGACCGCGAAGGCCGGACGCCCGTCCGAGACTGAGTCCAGCACGTCCAGACCGAGTAGGACGACCAGCAGCGCCCAGACCCAGGGGGACCTCACCTCTGCGTCTCGGACCGCAGCACGTCGGCGGTCACCTCGAGCTGACCGCGGTGCTGGCACAGCTCCTCCAGCACGTGGACCAACGCGCCACCCTGGGTGCGCCCCACCGGGACAGCGTGCGTCTCCGGGCGGTCCTGCCCCCGGCACGGAGCGGCCCAGTCGGCGCTCCCGAGGGCCTCGGCGAAGCGTTGCCGGCCCGAGGCCACCCGGGTCTCCAGGTCCGCCACGGTCCCGGTGGCCCGGAACTCCGCCGCCCGGTCGCGGTCGTTCGGCCTGCCGGCCACCTTGTGCCCGGCCCAGAAGTCCATCACGCCGACGCAGTGCACGACGATCGCGGCGGGACTGTTGCTCCCCTCGACCGCCAGCCGCGCGTTCACCAGGTCGTCCCCCAGCGACCTGCAGGTCGCCAGCATCCCGTCGAGCGCCCGGTCGACGAACCAGAGCAGGTCGTCGGTCGCCAGCTCGCCGGTCACGATCCCGCGCCCTTCTTCTCCTCCGGCCCCCCCGGTGGCCCCTGGGCCAGCAGGCGCACGAAACCTGCCTCGTCGAGGACGGGCACCCCGAGCTCCTCGGCCTTCGCGGCCTTCGACCCGGCGTTGGCCCCCACCACGACGTAGTCGGTCTTCTTGGACACCGAGCCCGAGGCCTGTCCTCCCCGGGAGACGATGGCCTCCTTGGACTCGTCGCGGGAGAAGCCCTCCAGCGAGCCGGTCACCACCACGGTCAGGCCCTCCAGCGTCCGCTCGACGGACTCGTCCCGCTCGTCGGCCATCCGGACGCCGTCCGCCGCCCACCGCTCGACGATCTCGCGGTGCCAGTCGACCTCGAACCACTCCCCGACGGACTCGGCGATGACCGGTCCCACCCCCTCGACCGCCGCCAGCTCCTCGGTGCTCGCGGCCCGGATCGCGTCCATCGAGCCGAGCTCGGTGGCCAGGGCCCGGGCTGCGGTCGGCCCCACGTGCCGGATCGACAGGGCGACGAGCACCCGCCACCGGGGCTGGCTCCTGGCCTGCTGCAGGTTGTCGACCAGCTTCTGGCCGTTGGCCGACAGCACCCGCCCGTCGACGACCGCGTCGTCCGGGTCGCCCTTCTTCGCGGCCCGGGTGAACAACGGGACCCGGGCCACGTCCTGAGCGGTGAGGGAGAACAGCGTGGCCTCGTTGGTCAGCACGCCTGCCTCGAGCAGTGCGTTGACGCCTTCGGCGCCGAGCGCCTCGATGTCGAAGGCCCCCCGGCTGGCGACGGAGTAGAGCCGCTCCCGCAGCTGGGCCGGGCAGGCGCGGGAGTTGGGGCAGCGGATGTCCTTGTCGCCCTCCTTCTCCGGGCGCAGGCCGGTCCCGCACGAGGGGCAGCGGGTCGGCATGACGAACGCCCGCTCGCTGCCGTCCCGCAGGTCGACGACCGGCCCGAGGATCTCCGGGATGACGTCCCCGGCCTTGCGCAGCACGACCGTGTCGCCGATCAGCACGCCCTTGCGCTCCACCTCGTGCGCGTTGTGCAGGGTGGCCCGCTCGACCGTCGACCCGGCCACCTGGACCGGCTCCATCAGCCCCCAGGGAGTGACCCGTCCGGTCCGCCCCACGTCCACCCGGATGTCGAGCAGCTTGGTGGTGACCTCCTCGGGAGGGTACTTGTAGGCGATCGCCCACCGCGGCGCCCGCGAGGTCGAACCCAGCCGCCGCTGCACGTCCACCTCGTCGACCTTGACGACCACCCCGTCGATCTCGTGCTCCACGGCGTGCCGCTGCTCGCCCCACCGGGTGACGAAGTCGCACACCTCCTCGATCGACCTCAGGACCGTCGTCCGCTCCGACACCGGCAGCCCCCACGCGGCCAGCAGCTCGTAGGCCTGCGACTGCCGCACCACGTCGAAGCCCTCCCGCGCCCCGATCCCGTGGACGATCATCCGCAGCCGGCGGGAGGCGGTCACCCGCGGGTCCTTCTGCCGCAACGACCCGGCGGCCGTGTTGCGCGGGTTGGCGAACGGCGCCTTTCCCGCCGCGACCAGCCCGGCGTTGAGCTCCTGGAAGGCCTCCACCGGGAAGTAGACCTCCCCCCGCACCTCCACCAGGCGCGGCACCGGCACCGGCTCGGTCGTCCCCTCGCCCTCCTCCAGGACCGCACCCTCCACCAGGTGCGTGCCCCCGCTCTCGCCGACGACCCCCTCGGCCCGCTGCTCGTCCGGGGCCCGCAGCCGCAGCGGCACACCCTCGATCGTGCGGACGTTGAGCGTGACGTCCTCGCCCGTGCGCCCGTCCCCACGGGTCAGCGCCCGCACCAGTCGTCCGTCCTCGTAGAGCAGGTTGACCGCCAACCCGTCGATCTTCAGCTCGCACAGATAGCTGACCTGGGCGCCGCCCACGTCCCGCTCCACCCGCTCGGCCCAGGCCACCAGCTCCTCCACCGAGAACGCGTTGTCCAGGCTCAGCATGCGCTCCAGGTGGTCGACCGCGGTGAACTCGGTGGAGAACGTCCCCCCGACGACCTGGGTCGGGCTGTCCGGCACCCGCAGGCCCGGGTGCTCCTCCTCCAGCGCCTCCAGCTCGCGCACCAGCGCGTCGAACTCCCCGTCGCTGACCACCGGGGCGTCCTTGACGTAGTAGGCGAACTGGTGACCCTGAATCTGCTCGACGAGGTCCATCCACCGGTGGCGGGCGTGCTCGGGCACGTCGTCGACGAGGTCGGGGGGGGTGCTCGCGTTCACCCGCCCATCTTGGCAGGGCCCACCGACACCGCAGGGGTATGCCGTGCCCGCCCGCGCCACCACGGCCCGACCCCCTTCCTCGGAGCGCGTCGGCTCCCCCGCCCCCGCGTCCGGCGACCGGTGCCGACGAGCAGGGACCCCGCCAGCACGACCCCGGCGCCGAGGAGGACCACCGGTCCCACCCGCTCCCCCAGCAGCAGCACCCCGAGCAGCACGGAGACGACGACGATCGGGTAGGTCACGCTCGTGGCGACCGTCGGACCCGCGGCCCGCACGACGGCATACTGCATCGCCTGGGCCAGCCCGGTGCCCACCACGCCGAGCGCGACCACCGCCAGGACCGGCCCCCACAGGGCCGACCCACCTGCCCCCGCGGACGGTCCGGCGGGTGCGAGCGGCCCGACGGACGGCGCACCACGCAGCCACCAGTCCACGAGCAGCAGCAGGGGCACCTGGGCCAGCGCGACGAGCACCTGGGCGGCGGGCATCGACAGCCCGCCCGGGTCGACCCCGTGCAGGTGGCGGCGCACGTAGGTCCACCCGACGCCGTAGCTGGCCGAGGCGACCAGCACCATGGCGAGGCCGACCGGGTCCGGACCGCGCTCGAGCGACCAGGGCTGGGCGATGAGGACCACCCCGAGGAAGCCGACGGCCACCCCGACCTGCCGACGGCGTCCCACCGGTTCCCCGGGCAGCAGGAGCGCGGTCGCGACGACGGCGGCCACCGGTGTGGTGGCGTTGGCGATCCCGGCCACGGCAGAGGTCACCCGCTGCTCGCCGAGCGCGAAGAGCGTCCAGGGCAGCGAGCAGAGGAGGGTGCCGGTGACGAGCAGGTGGCCCCAGGTGCGCCGGCCCCGGGGCAGCCGTGTCCGGGTCGCCGACACCAGGAGCAGCAGCACCGTGGCCCCCAGGACGATCCGCAGCGCCGCGACCTGGACCCCGCCGAGCACCTCCAGCCCCACCTTGATGAGCAGGTAGCTCGAGCCCCAGACGAGCGCGAGGGCCAGGTACCAGACCTGCCAGGGGACGGGGCCGCGCGGCGCGGAGGATGACCCCGGGGTGCTCATCCGGCGGAGGCCTCGGCCACCCGGGCCGCGGCCTGAACGGTCGCCCGGGTGGTGGCCCGGGCCTCCTGCGGGGTCTGCCCGGCCAGTCCGCACGCAGGGGTCAGCGTGAGGCGGGCCAGGTCCGCCGCCGGCAGCCCGAGCTCGCGCCACCGGAGGAGGAACCGGTCCACGTGGTCGCGGGAGGAGGTCGTGCCGGACGCTCCTGCGGGGAGCACCCCGGCCCACAGTGCGACACCGGCGTCGAGGAGGGCGCCCACGCCCTCCCAGCCGGGGCGTCGCAGGAGCGAGACGTCGAGGCTCACGGCGTCCACCCCCGCCCGGCGGAGCAGGTCGAGGGGCACGTCGCGGGCGCAGGAGTGGACGGCGACCTGGGCGCCCGCGGCCCGCGCGGCCGTGACCACCTCCCGCAGCCCGCCGACCAGCTCGGACTCCTCGGGGGTGCGCAGCACCGAGTAGCCGGACTCCGAGCGCACGCGCCCCAGCGACACCGTGGTCAGCGAGGGCTCGTCGAGCTGCAGGGCGACGTCCGCGCCGGGGACCAGACGCCGCACGTCCGCCACGTGGCCGGCCACCCCTTCGGCGAGGGAGCCGACGAGGTCGCGGGTGGCACCGCGGTCGGACAGGACACGGTCGCCCAGCGGCAGCCACACGCCCGCAGCCAGGGTCCACGGGCCGGTGACCTGGACCTTCAGCGGCCCGACCCAGCCGTCGAACGCCTCGGCGAGCTCGTCGAGGTCCTGGCCCCACCAGGCCGAGGCACGCTCGTGGTCACGCCCGGGGCGGTCGACGAACCGCCATCCCTGCGGCTGCAGGTCCACCGGCAGATCGACGAGCAGGTGCGCCGCCCGGCCCAGCATGTCGGCACCCGGGCCACGGTCCGGCAGCTCCGGGAGGTAGGGCACCCCCTCCACGCCCTCGGGCACGGCGCCCGTCAGCTCGCCCAGGACCACCCGCAGGGCCTCCCGCACGTCGGCCCCGGGCCACGACCCGACCCCGGTCGCCCGGACGCCGGCCGGGGCCTTTCCTGCGGATCCACCGACGGGGGCCCCGCCCGTGTCCGGGCTCACCCCGCCCTCCCCGAGGAGGCGATGGTGCCCGAGCCGACCACGCGGGTGCCGTCGTAGAGCACGACCGACTGTCCGGGCGCGACGCCCCGGGTCCGCTCGTCCAGGTGCACGAGGAGCCGCTCGGTCGTGCCGCCGGTCCGCTCGACGCGCGCCCTCGCCGGGTGCTCCTCACCGTGCGCGCGCAGCTGGGCACCCACGCGCACGGCGCCCACCGGAGCAGGTCCGCACCAGCGGACGTGGTCGGCGGTGATCAGGTCGACCCCGAGCAGCTCCTCGGGGCCCACGACCACGGTGTTGGTCCGGGTGTCGGTCGAGACCACGTAGCGCGGGCCGCCGTCCGCCGCGGGCACCTTCAGGCCCAGGCCCCGCCGCTGGCCGACGGTGTAGCCGTGGGCACCACCGTGCTCCCCCAGCACGGTGCCCTCGTCGTCGACGATCGGCCCGGGGCGTGCGCCCAGGCGCTGGGCGAGCCAGCCACGGGTGTCTCCGTCGGCGATGAAGCAGATGTCGTGGCTGTCCGGCTTCTTCGCCACCGAGAACCCGCGTGCCGCGGCCTCCGCGCGGATGTCGGCCTTGACCGTGTCACCCAGGGGGAAGAAGCTGCGCGCCAGCTGGTCGGCGTCGAGCACCCCGAGCACGTAGGACTGGTCCTTGGCCGGGTCGACCGCACGGTGCAGCTCCCGCCGGACCCCCTGCGGCGCAGCGGGGTCGGCGATCTCGGCGATCTGGGCGTAGTGACCGGTCGCGACCGCGTCGAAACCGAGAGCGAGGGCCTTGTCGAGCAGCGCGGCGAACTTGATCTTCTCGTTGCAGCGAAGGCACGGGTTGGGCGTACGCCCGGCGGCGTACTCGGCGACGAAGTCCTCCACCACGTCCTCGCGGAAACGATCGGCCATGTCCCAGACGTAGAAGGGGATGCCCAGCCGGTCGGCCACCCGCCGGGCGTCCCCGGCGTCCTCGAGGGTGCAGCACCCGCGGGCGCTCTCGCGCAGCGTGGCGGCGGACTGTGCGAGCGCCAGGTGCACGCCGACCACCTCGTGGCCGGCGTCGATCATCCGGGCCGCGGCCACCGCCGAGTCGACCCCGCCGCTCATGGCGGCCACGACCCTCATGCCCGGCTCCTGGAGGCCGCGTGCGCGCGGCGCGCCCGTTCGAGCGCCGGCGGCAGCGCGGTCAGCACCGCGTCCACGTCCCCCTGCTCGGACCCGTGGCCCAGGGTGAACCGCAGCGCGCCCCGGGCCTCGTCCTCGGGGACGCCCATGGCCAGCAGCACGTGGCTGGGGCGCGGGACGCCTGCCTGGCAGGCCGACCCGGTCGAGCACGCGATCCCGGCGGCGTCCAGCAGGTAGAGGAGGGAGTCACCCTCGGCGTCGGCGACCCTCAGGTGCACGTTGCCCGGCAGTCGGTGGGTCACGTCGCCCGGGGTCCAGGTGCCGCTGACCGTGATGCCGTCGTCCAGGGCCAGTGCGCCCTCGATGAGCCGGTCGCGGAGGGCCGCCAGGTGATGGGCGTGGCTGGCCTGCTGCTCGGCGGCGTGGACCACGGCCTCCGCCAGGCCGGCGATGCCCGGGGTGTCCAGGGTGCCCGAGCGCAGCTTGCGCTCCTGCCCCCCACCGTGGGTCAGCGGGACCGGCGACTGGTCCCGCCCGGCGACGAGGGCGCCGACCCCCAGCGGGCCGCCCGTCTTGTGCCCGGTGACCACCCCCAGGTCGACGAGGGACAGGTCCAGGGGAACCTGCCCGAGGGCCTGCACGGCGTCGCTGTGGAACGGGATGCCGTGCTCACGGGTCAGCGCGGCGAGCTCGGGCACGGGCTGGACGGTGCCGACCTCGTTGTTGGCCCACATCACGCTGACGAGCGCCACCGTCCCTGGACCGCCATCGGCGTCCAGCGCGTCCCGGAGGGCCTGAGGGTGGATCCGCCCCTGACCGTCCGGCTCCACCCAGGTGACCCGGGCTCCTGCGGTCCGGACGAGGTGCTCCACCGGGTCGAGGACGGCGTGGTGCTCGATGCCGCTGACGACGAGGCGGTCGCGCCGCGGGTCGGCCGTGCGGCGGGCCTCGAAGGTGCCCTTGACCGCGATGTTGTCCGACTCGGTGCCCCCCGAGGTGAAGAGCACCTCCGAGGGCCGGACGCCGAGCGCCTCGGCGATCCGCTCCCTGGACTCCTCGACGACGCGGCGGGCCGCCCGCCCCGGGGTGTGCAGCGAGCTGGCGTTGCCGACCTGGCGCATCGTGCGGGTGACCACGTCGACGACCTCGTCCAGCACCGGCGTGGTCGCGGCGTGGTCGAGGTAGACGAGACGGT
>DATISK010000071.1:0-12772 GCA_035581545.1 Ornithinimicrobium sp.
TGGAGCGCACCTCCGCCACCCAGGCCTCCCAGGGCGACATCATCGCGATCGCCGGCATCCCGGAGATCACCATCGGCGAGACCCTCGCCGATGCGGAGGACCCTCGCCCGCTGCCGCTCATCACGGTCGACGAGCCGGCCATCTCGATGACGATCGGCACCAACACCTCCCCGCTGGCCGGACGCGCCAAGGGCACCAAGGTCACCGCCCGCCTCGTCAAGGACCGGCTCGACAAGGAGCTGGTCGGCAACGTGTCGCTGCGCATCCTGCCGACCGAGCGACCCGACACCTGGGAGGTCCAGGGCCGCGGTGAGCTGGCGCTCGCCATCCTCGTGGAGCAGATGCGCCGGGAGGGGTACGAGCTGACCGTCGGCAAGCCGCAGGTCGTGACCAAGGAGATCGACGGCAAGCTGCACGAGCCCGTCGAGCGGCTGACGATCGACACCCCCGAGGAGCACCTCGGCACGATCACCCAGCTGATGGCCGCCCGCAAGGGTCGGATGGAGCAGATGACCAACCACGGCACCGGCTGGGTGCGGATGGAGTACGTCGTCCCCTCCCGCGGCCTCATCGGCTTCCGGACCGAGTTCCTCACCGAGACCCGCGGCACCGGCATCGCCCACCACGTCTTCGACGGCTACTCGCCCTGGTTCGGCGACATCCGCACCCGCCAGTCCGGCTCCCTGGTCTCCGACCGCACCGGCGTGGCCACCACCTACGCGATGTTCAACCTCCAGGAGCGCGGCACGATGTTCCTCGAGCCGACCACCGAGGTCTACGAGGGCATGATCGTGGGTGAGAACTCCCGGGCCGACGACATGGACGTGAACATCACCAAGGAGCGCAAGCTGACCAACGTCCGTTCGGCCGGCGCCGACGTGCTCGAGCGCCTGGTGCCCCCGCGCCTGCTCTCGCTGGAGCAGTCGCTGGAGTTCTGCCGCGAGGACGAGTGCGTGGAGGTCACCCCGGAGGCCGTCCGCGTCCGCAAGGTCGTCCTCGACGCCAACCTGCGCGCCCGCACGGCGGCCCGGGCGCGCAACAAGCCGTGACGGGGCACGGGGCGCGGCCCGACCTGCGCGACGGCGTCCCCGCGGCGGACCGGCCGCTGCGCGTCGTCGCCGTGCACGCCCACCCCGACGACGAGACCCTCGCCACCGGCCTGGCCCTGGCCCACCACGTCCTGGCCGGGGACGAGGTGCACGTGATCACCTGCACGATGGGTGAGGAGGGCGAGGTGATCACCCCCGAGCTGGCCCACCTCGAGGGCAGCGAGGAGCTGGGCCCGCACCGGCACGAGGAGATCTCCCGGGCCGTGGCGGCCCTGGGGGTGCACCACCACTACCTCGGTGGCGACCGTCCCCGCTGGCGGGACAGCGGGATGGTCGGTTCCCCCGCCGCCGCCCACCCCCGCGCCTTCGCCGCCGCGGACGTGGACGAGGCGGCCGCGGTCCTCGCCGACCGGCTCACCGAGCTGGGGGCCGACCTGGTCCTGACCTACGACCCGCACGGAGGGTACGGCCACCCGGACCACGTGCAGACCCACCGGGTGACCGTCGCGGCGGTCCGGTCCCTCCCGGCTCCTGGCCGACCCGCGCTGTTCGTCGTGGTCACCCCCCGGTCCTGGGCGCAGGAGGACCGGGAGTGGCTCGCCGCGCACGTCGCCCCGGGAACCCGCAGCCCGGCCGGCGGCCGGGCCAGGGTCCCGGCGGCCGACGAACCGTTCCCGCCGTCGGTCGTCCCCGACGAGCTCGTCACCCACGCGGTCGTGGATGCCGACGCCCTGGCCCGTCAGGCCGTCGCACTGCGCGAGCATCCGACGCAGGTGACCGTGCACGAGGGCTGGTACACCCTGAGCAACGACGTGGCGGCCCGTCTGCCCGGTCGTGAGGGGTATGCCCGGTGGGAGGTCGGGGAGCCCTGAGCCAGCCCTCGAACGACGACCGGCACGAGGTGGACCCCGGCCGCTACCGGCAGGCGATGGGTCGCTTCGCGAACGGGGTCACCGTCGTGACCTCCCGGCACCGCGGCCACGACGTGGCCCTGACCGTCGACACGCTCACCAGCGTGTCGCTGCGACCCGTCCTCCTGCTCGTCAGCCTGCACGACGAGGCCCGGGTGCTCGAGGGCATCAGGGAGGGGGAGCCCTGGGGGGTGAGCATCCTGCCGGCCCGGCACCGCGCCCTGGCGACCTGGCTCGGGGAGCCCGGCCGGCCGTTGCACAACCAGCTCGCCCGGGTGTCCCACCGCCGGGGGGAGCGGACGGGGGTGGCGCTGGTGGACGGCGCGCTGGCGACGTTCGAGTGCCGGACCTTCGCCGTGCACCCGGCGGGGGACCACCAGCTGTGCGTGGGCGAGGTCGTCTCCGTCGACGCGCCGACGACCGACGAACCGGCACTGGTCCATTACCGTGGGGGGCTGGGCGAGCTGCGCTGACCGCGCGCGCCGGGCACCGCAGGACCAGACGGAGGGACCACCCGCACGATGAGCGACGCACCTGACGACGGCACGGGGCTGCAGGAGGAGTCGCGCACCGGGGGCGAGTGGAGGGCGGTCGTGCTGCGGCTGCTGGCGGCCGTCGTCGTGCTCGGGGGGATCTACGTGGGAGCGGCGCTCTACTTCCAGGACCGGCCTCCCGCCGGGATGACGGTGGACGGGATCGACATCGGGTCGATGACCCGCGACGAGGCGGTCGAGCGCCTGGACCGCGAGCTGGCCGACCGGCTCGAGGAGCCGGTGGTCGTGACCGTCCGGGCGCGGGGTGACGGCGGTGGGGCGGCCGGGGTCGACGGGGCCGACGAGGTCGCCGACGAGACCCTCGAGCTGGTGCCCGAGGACGCCGGGCTGGCCTTCGACGTGGACGCGACGCTGGAGGGGGCCACCGGGCTGAGCTTCGACCCCCGCGTGCTGTGGTCGCACGTCTCCGGCAGCGACCGGTCGCTCCCGCTGGTGGGGGAGGTCGACGGCGAGGAGCTGAGGGCGGCCCTGGAGCGCCTCGCCGAGGACTACGACACCGACGTCGTCGAGGGAGAGGTGACGCTGACCGACGAGGGCGTGCGCGTCGTCGAGGCCGAGGTGGGCAGGACGCTCGACGTCGGGGCGACGGCCGAGAACGTCGCGGACGCCTGGCCGGACAGCAGGGAGGCCGACGGTCGGGCCCTGGTGGCTGCGCCCACCCTGTCCCAGGACGAGGTCGAGCGGTTCACCCGCGAGGAGGTGGACCCGGCGCTCTCCGGCCCGGTGACGGTGACGGCCACCCGGGGGTCCGGCGACGACGCGCCGAGCGCCACCGCGGAGATCGCGCCGCGCGAGCTGGTCGACATGCTCCGGACCGAGCGCACCGGGGACACCCTGATGCTGACGCTCGACGAGGACGCCCTGCTGGCCCGCATCCGTCAGGACCTCGGCCAGCTCGAGCGTGGCCCGCGGGACGCCACCGTCGAGCTGGACGGGGACGACGTGGTCGTCGTCCCGGCCCGGTCCGGGACCGCCCTCCAGGAGGAGGGTCTGTTCGACGCCGTCCGCGCAGCGCTGTCCGCCGACGGTGACGGCCGCACGGTCGAGGCGACCCTGGCGGCGGTCGAACCGGCGATCCCCACGGAGGTCAGCGAGGACTGGACCTTCGAGGAGATGTCGGAGTTCAGCTCGGTGTTCCCGATGGGGGAGGCCAACGCCGCCCGCACGCACAACCTCAACGTCGGGGTGCAGAACATCGACGGGACCGTGGTGATGCCGGGGCAGCAGTTCAGCGTCGGCGTCGCGCTGGGGGACCTCAGCGAGGAGGGCGGCTACCGGGAGGCCCCGGTCATCGTGGACGGCCGCCTCGTGATGGGTCTGGGCGGCGGGCTGTCGCAGATCTCCACCGTGGTCTTCAACGCGTCCTGGTTCGCCGGCGTGCAGCTGGACGCGCACACCCCCCACTCCTACTACATCTCGCGCTACCCGGCCGGTCGGGAGGCGACGCTGGCCTACCCGATCATCGACAACGTGTGGACCAACGACACCGACAACCCGATCGTCGTGCGGTCCTGGATCGAGGGCGACCAGATCCGCATGGTCCTCCTCGGCGACCGGCAGTACGAGGTGGAGACCGTGGACGGGCCCCGGCGGGACGTCCGCCAGCCCGAGCGGCACGAGGACGACAGCCCGGAGTGCGTCCCGCAGAGCCCGGCCGAGGGATTCACGATCAGCAACGTGCGGATCCTGCGTGCTGGTGGGCAGGAGGTCTCCCGCGACGAGTTCACCACCACCTACCACCCGGCGGACGAGGTCGTGTGCACCCACCCGGAGGCGGGCTTCTGAGGACCCCGTGCCGTCCGGAGGCCACGGGACGGCATACTCTGTCCCCATGACGTACGTGATCGCCCAGCCGTGTGTGGACCTGAAGGACAAGGCCTGCATCGAGGAGTGCCCGGTCGACTGCATCTACGAGGGCGAGCGGTCGTTGTACATCCACCCCGACGAGTGCGTCGACTGTGGCGCCTGCGAGCCGGTCTGCCCGGTCGAGGCGATCTACTACGAGGACGACGTGCCGGAGGAGTGGGCGGAGTACTACAAGGCCAACGTCGAGTTCTTCGACGACCTCGGCAGCCCCGGCGGCGCGGCCAAGATGGGCATGATCCCCAAGGACCACCCGATCATCGCCGTGCTGCCACCGCAGCCGCACGACGAGTGAACCGCACCCCCGACCGGCTACCCCCCCCACCAGGAGGACAGATGACCGACCCGACCAGCACGTCCGCGGCCACGCTGCGTCACGGCGAGAACCAGCTCGAGCTGAAGGTGGTGCCGGCCGTCGAGGGAAACAACGGTCTGGACATCAGCGCACTGATGAAGACGACCGGGGACACCACGCTGGACGTCGGTTACGTCAACACCGCCTCCTGCCAGTCGGAGATCACCTACATCGACGGTGACGCCGGGATCCTGCGCTACCGGGGCTACCCGATCGAGCAGCTGGCCGAGCACTCCTCCTTCCTCGAGGTCAGCTACCTGCTCATCTACGGGGACCTGCCGTCGGCCGCCGAGCTGGAGGAGTTCGACCAGCGGGTGCGTCGGCACACGCTGCTCGTGGAGGACATGAAGCAGTTCTTCGACGGCTTCCACCGCGACGCGCACCCGATGTCGGTGCTCGCCTCCTCGGTGTCGGCGCTGGGCACCTTCTACCAGGACAGCCTGGACCCCCGTGACCCGGAGTCGGTGGAGATGTCCACCATCCGCCTGCTGGCCAAGCTCCCGACGATCGCCTCCTACGCGTTCCGCAAGAGCGAGGGCAAGTCGCTGCTCTACCCCAACAACAACTACAACCTCGTCGAGAACTTCCTGTGGATGACCTTCGGTCAGCCCACGGAGGACTACGAGATGGACACCGACCTGGCCAAGGCGCTGGACCTGCTGTTCATGCTGCACGCCGACCACGAGCAGAACTGCTCCACCTCGACGGTGCGTCTGGTCGGTTCCTCCGAGGCCAACCTCTTCGCCTCGATCTCCGCCGGCATCCAGGCCCTCTCCGGCCCGCTCCACGGCGGCGCCAACAGCGCCGTCCTGGAGATGCTCGGCGGCATCCGCGACAACGGCGGCGACGTCAAGGAGTTCGTCCGCAAGGTCAAGGACAAGGAGGACGGGGTCAAGCTCATGGGCTTCGGCCACCGGGTCTACAAGAACTACGACCCGCGGGCGGCCATCGTCAAGAAGACGGCCCACGACCTGCTGGCCAAGGCGGGGCACAACCCGCTCCTGGAGCTGGCCCTGGAGCTGGAGCAGGCGGCCCTCGAGGACGACTACTTCGTCGACCGCAAGCTCTACCCCAACGTCGACTTCTACACCGGCCTGATCTACGAGTCGATGGGCTTCCCCAGCAACATGTTCACGGTGCTCTTCGCGATCGGACGCCTCCCGGGGTGGATCGCGCAGTACCGCGAGATGATCAACGACCCGGCCACCAAGATCGGCCGTCCGCGGCAGGTCTACATCGGCCAGCCCGAGCGGCACTACGTGCCGTCCGAGCAGCGCTGACGCACCGGGCGGGACCTCCGCCCACCGACCTCGACGGCCCCCGACGCCTCCCGCGCCGGGGGCCGTCGGCGTGGGGGAGGTGGGCGTGGGGACGGTGCTCCCGCCCGCACGTGCGGGGTCGAGGTGGACCTCAGCGCAGCTCGATCACGACCTCGGTCGGCGGGAGGGGGTCCTCGGCCACGGCCCACCGCAGGTCGGACCTGTCCCGGGCCCAGGTCCGGCCGCCCACCGTCACACCCGTCACCCCCCGGGCGTCGGCGTGCGCGACGGCCCAGGTGGCCACCGCCCAGGCCCTGGCGGGGTCGGGCGTCCCGGTCCGCGCCGTGACCGTCGAGCCGGTCTCCTCCGCCACGACGACCGGACCGAACTGCGTGCTCAGCGCGGCGACCAGGCCGGCAGGGTCGCCCGCGCCGGCGTCGTCGAGCCGGCAGGTCATCAGGCTCTGGTCCCCCTCCTGGCCGGTGAGCACCGAGGCCAGCACCCGGCCCTCCTGCTCGTGGTCGGCATAGGCGTCGGGGAAGGCGCTGCGCTGCACCTCCTGCGCGACCTCGGTGACGACCCCGGTCTCCCAGCCCGGCACCTGGACCAGGGCGTCGTAGAAGGCGTTGCTGGCGTGCACCGGGTCGGTCACCTGCTCCACGCTGCCCCAGCCCTGGGAGGGGCGCTGCTGGAACAGCCCCTGGCTGTCGGCGTCCCCGTACCGCAGGTTGCGCAGCTTGCTCTCCTGGATCGCGGTGGCCAGGGCGATCGTGGCGGCCCGGGGCGGCAGCTGCCGGCCCACGGACACCGCGGCGATCGTGGCGGCGTTGGCGGTCTGCTCGGGGGAGAGGCGCACCGTCGTGTCGTCGACCTGCACGAGGCAGCGGTCGGGGCGCACCTCCTCCACGAGCCAGCGGGCCCCGAGGACGGCCCCGAGCCCCGTCACCCCCATCATGGCCAGGACGGTCAGCGTGCCGGCGGTCCGTCTCACCCGGAGATCCTACGCCGCGCGGGCACCCGCACCGCGGTGCCGAAGGCACCGGTGACCACGTAGGGTCGGGAGCTGTGACCGCACACGACTACCACCGGGGACCGGTGACGCTGCGCGGGTCGCGCGTGCCGCGCAGCACCACGGACCAGCGACTGCTCGACAGCCGGGGGTCGGCGGACTGGGTGCACACCGACCCGTGGCGGGTCATGCGCATCCAGGCCGAGTTCGTCGAGGGGTTCGGCACGCTGGCCGAGCTCGGACCGGCGGTGGCGGTCTTCGGCAGCGCGCGCACCGGGCCCGGCCACCCGACCTACGAGCTCGCCCGCGAGGTCGGGTCGGCCCTCGTCGGTGCGGGGTATGCCGTGATCACCGGCGGCGGTCCCGGCACCATGGAGGGGGCCAACCTGGGGGCCACCGAGGCGGGCGGCACCTCCGTGGGGCTGGGGATCGAGCTGCCCTTCGAGACCGGGCTCAACGACTACCTCAACCTCGGGATCAACTTCCGCTACTTCTTCGTGCGCAAGACCATGTTCGTCAAGTACGCCGAGGGTTTCGTCGTCCTGCCCGGCGGCGTGGGCACGCTGGACGAGCTGTTCGAGGCACTGACGCTGGTGCAGACGGGCAAGATCACCAGCTTTCCGATCGTGCTGCTGGGCACGGCCTTCTGGGGACCGCTGCTGTCGTGGATGCGCGACACCCTGGTCGCGGAGGGAACCATCGGCGGGACCGACCTGGACCTGCTGCGCCTCACCGACGACGTCGACGAGGCGGTGTCCTGGATCGTGAGCGAGCGCGCGGAGCGCGACGCGCGAGGGGTTCCCCCGACCACCTCGCAGGGGTGAGCGTCGCACCGGGTCTTCTCCACGGGTGCATCTCCGTGCGAGGATCGGTGCCGTGATCATCCTCCTCGCCGTCGTGGCCGTCCTCGCCCTCGGGGCTGGGCTGGCCTGGCTGGTCGTGCGCACGGACGTCCCGGGGGTGCCGGAGGCGGTCACGACCGAGTCGGCCGCCCCGCTGCCGGTCGGGCCGGTCGGGCCGGACCAGGTCCACGGGCTGCGCTTCGACCAGGCCGTCCGCGGCTACCGGATGGCCCAGGTCGACGAGGCGCTGCGCCGGCTGGCCGACGAGCTCGCCGACCGGGATGCCGAGATCGCCCTGCTCCGGGGGGATGCCGCAGGCCACGGGTCACCGGGCAGGAGCGACGAGCAGGCCGCCCGCACCGGAGGGATGGACGCATGACCGACACCGTGCCCCACCCGGACCTGACCGTCGGTCCCGACGGCGTCGTGCGCTGCGCCTGGCCGGGTCTGGCCCATGCGGACTACCGGGACTACCACGACCGGGAGTGGGGCAAGCCGGTGCACGGTGAGACCGCGCTGCTGGAGCGGCTCTGCCTGGAGGGCTTCCAGACCGGGCTGTCCTGGCTGGTGGTGCTGCGCAAGCGGCAGGCGCTGAGGGTCGCGCTCGCCGGGTTCGACGCCGAGCGGCTGGCCGAGTTCGACGAGGCGGACGTCGAGCGGCTCCTCACCGACGCCTCCATCGTGCGCAACCGGCGCAAGATCGAGGCGGCGGTGACCAACGCCCGCGCCACCCTGGCCCTCCGGGACAGCGGCGGCCTGGAGGAGCTCCTCTGGACGCATGCGCCCGAGCCCACCCCCCGGCCGCACCGGTTCACCGACGTGCCCTCCCAGACCCCCGAGTCCGAGCTGCTGGCCAAGCGGCTGCGCAAGGCCGGCTTCGTGCAGCTGGGGCCGACCACGGTGTATGCGGCCATGCAGGCCTGCGGCCTCGTCGACGACCACCTCGTCGGCTGCTTCCGGGCCGGGGCCTCGCGGTCCGGCGCCCGGCTGACGGCGGTGCGCAGCAGCGCATGACCCCTGTCGCCCCCGCGCGACGACCCCTGGACCTGCGTCTCGTCCTCGTCGTCGTCGCGCTCTGGACGCTGCTGCGGGCCGGCACCGCCGTGCTGCTGCACCGGCTGGCCCACGAGCACCAGGACCCCTCGGTCTACGACGACAGCGGCGTCCCTCTCTACTTCCAGTTCGCCACCCTCTGGGACGGGGCCTGGTACGAGCGGATCGCCACCGAGGGGTATCCCACCGTCCTGCCCGAGCGCGACGGCCAGGTCCGGCAGAACCCGTGGGCGTTCTACCCGATGTTCCCGCTCGCCGCCCGGCTCCTGAGCGCCCTCACCGGCCTGCCGTTCGCCGTCACCGGGACCGTGCTGGCCACCCTGCTCGGGTACGCCGCCGCGCTCGTCGTCGCCGGGCTGCTGCGCGAGCGCGTGGGCACGGCCGCGGCGCTGGGCGGGGTGACCCTGCTGGGGACCTATCCGGCCGCACCCACCCTCCAGGTCGCCTACACCGAGTCCCTGGCCGTGCTGCTGATCGGGGGCGTCCTGTGGCTGCTGGTCCGCCGGCGGTGGGGGTGGGCCGCGGCGCTCGCCCTGGCGACGGGGCTGGCCCGACCGGTGGCGCTGCCCCTGGGCCTGGTCTGCCTCGTCGCGGTCGTGGTGCGGTGGCGCGGACGGCATACCCACCCCGTCCCGGTGCGCGAGGGTGCCGGGATGGTGGCCGCGCTGGTGGGCTGCGGGCTGTCCGGGCTGATCTGGCCGACGATCGCGTGGCTGCGCACCGGCCGGCCGGACGCCTACACGGCCACGATGTCGGCCTGGCGCGGCGGCGAGCCGGTCCTGCCCTTCCTGCCGACCATCGAGCGGGTCCAGTGGCTGTGGGGCGACCTCACCGGCCTGCTGCTCCTGGCCGGGGGGCTGGGGCTGCTCGTGGTCGCGGTGGCCGGTCCGTGGGCCCGCGGGCTGGGCGTGGAGATGCGGACCTGGTGCCTGGGCTACGTGCTCTACCTGTTCGCAGCCCTCGACCCCTGGACGAGCATCTTCCGCTACCTGATCCTGCTCTTCCCGCTCTTCGTCGTCGCGGTGGGAGGCGGCTGGGACCCCCGGGACCCCGCCGCGCCCAGGCGCCCCGGGTGGGTGCTGGTCGTGCGCACGGTCGCGCTCGCCGGTCTCTTCCTCGCCGGGCAGGTGTGGTGGGCCTGGGAGCTGTTCATGTTCGTCCCGCCCCGGGACGACCCGCCGTGAGCCGGCGGACCGTGCGGCCCCGAGCCGGCGGACCGTGCGCTCCGGCGGCCGCCCCCGGCGGGCGGCCCGTCAACGCCCGGTGAAGGTGGGCCGTTCCTTGTCGAGAAAGGCCTGGACGGCGGCGCGGTGGTCCTCGCTGACCCCGGTCCGGCGCATGAACTCGTCCTCCAGGTCCAGCGAGTCCGCCAGCGAGTGCGAGGAGGAGAAGGCGATCGCCCGGCGCACCGCGCCGTAGGCCCGGGTCGGGCCCTGGGCGAGCTGGCGGGCCACCTCGTCGACCCGCCCGGCGAGCTCGCCGTCGGGCAGGACCTCGGTGACCAGGCCCATCTCCAGCGCCTCGGCCGCCGGGATGGTCCGGGGGAAGTAGAGCAGCTCCTTGGCCCTCGCCGGCCCCACGAGGCGGGGCAGGGACCAGGAGGTGCCCGAGTCGCAGGAGAGCGCGATCGCGGTGAAGGCGAGGTTCAGCCCGGCCGACTCACCGGCGTAGCGCAGGTCCGCGGCGAGCGCGAAGGCGGCTCCGGCCCCGGCGGCCACCCCGTTGAGGGCGGCGACGACCGGCTTGTCCATGGTGACGATGAGCTCGACGACGGGGTTGTAGTGCTCGGCGACGGTGCGCCACAGCATCTCGGCGCTCTCCCCGAGCAGCTGCACGTGCTCCTTGAGGTCCTGACCGACGCAGAAGGACCGCCCCGAGCCGGTGAGCACCACGCAGCGCACCGCGTCGTCGTCGGCGACCCGTCTGAGCGTGTCGAGCAGGAGCTCCTTGGTGGCCACGTCGAGGGAGTTCATCGACTCCGGACGGGCGAAGGTCACCGTCGCCACGCCGTCGCCGACGTCGAGGGTGACGGGGGGCGAGGTGCTCGGGGTGCTCGACGTCGTCATGGGTCCAATCTAGCCAGCCGGTCCCACCGGGGGGCGGGCGGTCCGCAGCGTGCGGTCCACGAAGGTGGCGGCCGGCGGTGCCAGCGAGGCGGCGACCTCGAGCAGGCGGTCGCGCACGTCCTGCCCGGGCCAGCCCGGGGGCAGCACCTCCGCCGGCAGTCCGGGGTCTCGGAAGAGGAACTTGCGCCACTCGTGCACGAGCCGGGTGCGGAGGGGGTATGCCGTGCTCGGCGCCAGGGAGGCCAGTGCGGGTCCGGGCGACGGCAGGGTCCGGGCGAAGTCCTCGTAGGCGGCCGCCAGGGCGGGCAGGTCCCACAGGCGACGGGCGAGCTCCTCGGGGGAGCGCGAACCTTCCGGACGGCCCGTCCAGGCCGTCCACCCGGCCCCGTGGCCGTCGAGGACGTCGCCGAGCTCGGGGCTGGCCCAGGGGCTGACCCAGGTGGCCACGGACAGGTGGCCGTAGCCCAGGTAGCCCATCGAGGCCGCCACCTGGTCCCGGCGTCGCCGGTCGCCGTGGTGCTCCACGACCACGACGTGCCAGCGTCCGTCCCAGGGGGGTGGGCCGGGGGCGTAGATCCGGGTGTGCGCGCGGCTGAGCCGCTCCCGCGCGAGGGGAGTGGCGGCATACCCCCTGGCGCCCTCGTCGGTCCGGGCGACGAGCCACCCGTCGCGGACCAGGCGGGAGACGGCCGTGCGGGTGGCGGGGGGGCTGACCCCGCAGGTCTGCGCCAGGCGCACGACGCCGGCGACGGGGGCCCACCAGCCGTGGGTCGGCAGGTGGTCGCCGTAGAGGTCGACGACGGCGGAACGGGCGTGCACGGGGCCAGTATCGCCCGGTCGCGGGGTGTCGGGTCGATTAGGCGGGTCAGGAGGTTCGGGAGATAATGGTGCGCAGTCACGTAGGCCCGGGGCACCCGCGCCGGGCAGCGGTCCTTGGCCGCGCCACAAGGAAGGGCAACCCATGGCAGCAATGAAGCCTCGCACCGGCGATGGTCCCCTGGAGGTCACCAAGGAAGGGCGCGGCATCGTCCTGCGCATGCCGCTGGAGGGCGGCGGTCGCCTCGTGGTGGAGATGAACGCCGACGAGGCCGCGGCGCTCGGAGATGCCATCAAGGAGTGCGTCGGCTGACGCACCCGCCAGGTGTGCACGGGGCCCCCGCGTCGACCGACGCGGGGGCCCCGTCGTGCGCGGCGGTCCTGCCGGGTGTCAGCGACGCACCGCCACCAGCAGGCCGTCACCGACGGGCAGGAGCGCCGGCAGGAGCCGGTCGTCGTCCCGCAGGGTCTTGCCGAGGTCGCGCAGCAGGGTGGTGACCGTGTCCCGGCTGGCCGGGTCGGCCACCTTGTCGTGCCAGAGCATGTCGTGCACCGCCAGGACGCCACCGGGCCGCAGCAGGCGCACGGCCTGCTCCACGTAGGCGGGGTAGCTCTCCTCGTCGGCGTCCACGAGCACCAGGTCGTAGGCCTTGTCCGTGAGCCGGCCCAGCACCTGCACGGCGTCCCCGCTGATGACCCGGGTCCGCTGGGGCGGGATGCCGGCCGCGGTGAAGGACTCCCTGGCCGACCGCTGGTGCTCCGGCTCGACGTCGATGGAGGTGAGGATGCCGTCGTGCGGCATCCCCTGCAGCAGCCACAGGCCCGAGCTGCCTGCTCCCGTGCCCACCTCGACGACGTGCCGGGCCGACACCGCTGCCGCGAGCAGCCGCAGGGCAGCCCCGGTGGCGCTGCTCACCGGCCGGGCGCCCAGCTCCTCCCCGCGGCGCCGGGCCCGCTCGATGACGGGGTGGGGGATGATGAAGTCCTCGGCATAG
>DATISK010000072.1:0-5451 GCA_035581545.1 Ornithinimicrobium sp.
GCCCATCTCGTCACCGTCGTCGACCCGGTAGTAGGGGCGGGGCACGACGGCGGTGGTGTCGGCGCCTCCCGGGGCGACGTCCGCGTCCCCACGGAGGTGCTCGGTGTCGGCCGGATGGGCGGCCGCTGCGGCCGCGCTGGCACCGGCGGCCCCGGTCAGGGCCCCGGAGGCCGGGTCGCCGCCGGTGCCGTCCGTCGGGGCGCTCAGGGACGCCGGGCGCGTGCCGTGGACCATCTCGGAGGCCCACGGGGACAGCTGCCGGGCCAGCTCGCCCGGCGTGTGCGGGGCGCGGCCGAGGTCCGCGCCGGTGCCCAGCACCAGCCGGCACAGGGCGTCGAGGTCGCCAGGGACGCCGCCGACGAGCTCGGAGGGGGCCGGCAGCGAGTCGTCGGCCAGCCGGCGCGCCAGGCTCACGCCCGGCATCTCCTCACCGGGCCAGCGACCGGTCAGCCCGGTGTAGAGCAGGCTCACCAGGTCGGCGGTGTCGATGATCGAGGCCTCGTCGGCGGTGACGTCGTCGGTGCCCTCCAGCGCCGCGGCGACACCGACGCCGGAGACCTTGACCGTGCCGTCGCTCGTGCGCAGGACCGAGTGCGGGTTCAGGTAGAGGTGGTGGAGCCCGCGACGGCGTGCCGACTCCAGCCCTGAGGCCGCCTCGCCGACGATGCGGCGGGCCTCCTCGGGGGGCAGGGCCGCCCCGGAGACGAGCGAGGCCAGCGACTCCGCCTCGCTGAGACCCTCCTCGACGATCCAGCTGAGCCCGTCCTCGCTGCCGACGTCCAGGACGCGGACGAGGCGGGGGTCGTCGACCGAGGCGACGCGGCGGGCCCCGTCGAGGGCCGCCTGGGCGGTGTCCGCGTGCACGTCACCTGCGGGCAGCACGGTGACGGCGACCAACCGGCCCAGCGTGACGTCCCGGGCCGACCAGTAGTCCAGCGTCCCGCCCTCGCGGCGGGCCAGGAGCTCGTCGAGCGCGTAGCGGTCACCGAGGACGGTGCCCACCTCGAGCCGGTCCATGTCGCTGTCCTTCCGGTCGTCGACCCCGGGCGGGGCCACGTCGTCCCAGCCTAGTGTGCCGGGGGCCGCGGTCCTGGGAGCCGCGGGCCCGTCCGGCGTGGCCTCCTGCGGGGGTGCGGCCCCGGCCGGGCCGCCGCGGGACGTCCACCGGGACGCCCCGGGGACCCTGCTCAGCAACGGGCGGGCCACCTCGGCGAGCTCCCGCACCCCGAACAGGTGGGCGAGGACGGCATACACCCCGAGGTAGAGCAGTCCCGCCCCCGCCAGCGACAGGACCGTGGCCCCCCACCCCGACCAGCCCACGCTCTCGGCGTCCAGCTGGCCGCTGGGGAGCCCGCGCAGGAGCAGCCAGGTCGGGACCGCGGCGAGCAGCGCGGCGCCGGCGGCGCCGCCGAAGGTCCGGGCCACGTCCCGCAGGCCCAGCTCGGGCAGGCGGGCCCTGGCCGCCCGGAGGCCCAGCACGGCCGCGGTGAGCTGGCCCACGGCCTGGCCGGCCGCCGCCGTGATCGCCGCCCGCTCCGGCGGACCGGTGAACGCGACCACGAGCACGACCAGGAAGACCGTGGTGATCGAGAGCTGGAAGGTGAACGGGGTCCGCCCGTCCTCGAAGGAGTAGAAGACCCGGGCGCAGAGCAGGTAGACCCCGTAGGGGACGAGGCCCAGGCTGAGCACCATGACGATCGGCGCCATCGACGAGGGATCGGCGTTGCTGGGGAAGATCACCCGGATCAGGTAGGGCGCGAACATGATCATCGCCACGCTGATCGGCACCATCGCGGTGCCCAGCAGGCGCAGCCCGCGGGCCGTGCTGTCGGCCATCGAGACCAGGTCGTCCTGCGCGGCCGCCCGCGACAGGACCGGGTAGATGGCCGTCAGCAACGACAGGGCGATCAGCGAGTGCGGCAGGATGAAGATGAGGAAGGAGTTGTCGTAGGCCGCGCGGGCCGGTGCGGTGGGTGCGGCGACGGCCACCCAGGCCAGCAGGTTGTAGACGACCAGCAGCCCGACCTGGCTGACCCCGACGTCGGCCAGGGA
The DNA here is from genome assembly GCA_035581545.1 of Ornithinimicrobium sp. Lineage (GTDB taxonomy): Bacteria > Actinomycetota > Actinomycetes > Actinomycetales > Dermatophilaceae > Ornithinicoccus. The sequence continues at coordinate 2,053 of DATISK010000072.1, forward strand.
CCACCCCGCCATCCGGGAGGCCGACCCGAGGCCGACGCCCCGGAATCCCCACCGTGGCCGCCAGCGGAAACCGGTGCGGCGCACGGCCGGGACCAGCACGACGGCCTGGACGACGATGCCGAGCGTGGCCGACCCGGCCAGCAGCCAGATCATCCCCGGCGTCCACGCCTCCAGCGGCAGGAGGGTGGGGTCGGCCGCCTGGGGGTAGCGGCGCATGAAGACGACGATCCCGGTGATGGCCACCACGTTGGCCAGGGCCGGCGACCACATGAAGGCGGCGAACCGCTGGTGGGCCGCGAGCACCTGTCCCAGCAGGGTGTGCAGGCCGTAGAACAGCATCTGCGGGATGCACAGGTAGGCGAAGAGGATCGCCAGGGACAGCTCCGGCCCGCCCCACGCCCAGCTCAGGTTGTAGACCTTGGTGACCCACGGGGTCAGCGCGACGAAGACGACCGTCCCGCCGACGAGGATGGCCAGCGCGAGGGTGAGCAGCCGGTCGGTGTAGTCCCGCCCCTCCTCACCACGGACCATCCCCTTGACCAGCTGGGGCAGCAGGACCACGTTGAGCACGCCCGCGGCCAGCAGGACGTAGATGGTGTTGGGCAGCGTGTTGGCGGCCTGCCAGACGTTGGCGGCCGGGGTGATGATCCCGATCGCGGCGGCCAGCAGGGCGGCGCGCGCCAGGCCCAGCACCCGGGAGACGAGCGTGCCGCCGGCCATGACGGCGCTGGACCGGGCCAGGGACGCCGAGGTCGAACCGCTCACGTGGGCTGCTCCTTGGTGGGGGTCGAGGGGGAGGCCGGCGACCGCCGGCCGTCCGGGCGCGGTCCGCCCCGCAGGGCGCGGACCGTCCCGAGGACGAGGAGCACGCCGGCGAGGCCGCCGAGCACCCAGTAGATCCAGGTGCCGGTCGGCTGCACCCGCACCTCGACCACCGCGTCGTCACCCAGGACCGTCCCGTTGGGCGTGGTGAGCTCGGCGGTGATGAGGGTCTGGCCACGGGTGACCGCCCGGGCGCTGAAGGAGACCGTCGCCCGGCTTCCGGGCCCCACCGACACCGGACCGGGCTGGTCGACGACCCGGAGCAGGGCGCGGTCGGGCACGAGGCGGGCCTGGACGTCGTGCACCCCGACCGGCAGGTCGTTGACGACGGTCACCTGCATCAGTCCCTGGTCGGAGAGGAAGTTGATCGTGCTGGGGTTGGCGTGCACCTGGGCCCGGGTCTGCGCGCTGAGGTCGCGCAGCGCGCGCCACGTGCGGGACCAGGGGTCCGCCGCGCCCCGCCACCGTGCGGACCACAGGTCCGGCAGGACCGGCTGCCAGGAGCGGACGGCGTCGGTGTCGGTCAGCACCTCGCTCAACCCCTCCAGCTCGTCCTCCAGGCGGTCCAGGCTGCGGGCGCGGCCCGGGTCCAGCGGCGAGGGTGCCGGTTCCAGGTATGCGGTGAGCCCGCCGAGGACGGACTCCTCCGGGGCCACCCCGGTCAGCGACGCGGGGGGCAGCGAACCGGCCCGCGCCAGCAGGTCGGCCGCGGTCACCGGCTCGACCCAGGAGGCCGACTCCAGGCCCGCGACCACCTGGTCGAGCACGTCGGCGGGCAGCGCGGTGCCCCGGGGCGGCGCGACGACCAGCGACCGCGCGACGCCCGGGGCCTCCTGGTGCGCGGTCAGGGTGTCGGCGAGCACCCGCTGGGTGACCGCCGCGGCGCCGACCTGCGCAGCGTCCGCGCCGGCGTCCGCGAGCAGTCCGGCGAGCCGGGAGTCGCTGCCGAGCGCCGTCACGCCCGGCACGTCGACCAGCGGGACGGCGGCCGACCCGACCGGCGCGCCGGAGCTGCCGGTGATGGATTCACGTGGAACCACGACCCCGTCGAGCGGCCCGTCGTCCTCGTCCTGCGGGGGCACGAGCCGGCCGGCCCCGGGGCCGTCGTCGGGGTCGTCGCGGGCGTCCCACCATGCCGCCAGGGTGGCCACCTGCTCGGTCGTCGGAGCGTCCTCCACCGGCCAGGCCACCGTCGAGGTCCCCCGGCGGAGCAGGCGGGTCAGCTGGGCCGGGGGGTCGACGGGCTGACGGGTCAGCAACCGGTGCACGGTGGCGTCGTCCACGCCCAGGTCGGCGAGCGCGGACAGGTCGGGGTCGTCGGTCGGCAGCCACCACAGCCGCGGTCCGTCCACCCGGGCGAGCCGCCCCCGCAGCTGCAGGAGGGCCGTCTCGACGTCGGCGGTGTCCAGCTCCTCGGCCGCCCCGTCGCTGTCGGTGTCGTCACCGTCCTCGCTCCCGCCGCTCCCGGTCCCGTCGTCGGGAGCCGGGGCGGGCGCGGGCACCGAGGAGGCGGTGGTCCCCTCGGGCGGGGCGGTCCGTCGTCCGTCGTCCGTCGTCGACGGCGCGGGGGTGGCGGACGGAGCCGGGGCGGGGACGGCGGTCTCCGCCGTCCCGTCGCTGCCGGCCGGACCACCGGTCTGCCCGGCGGGATCGCCCCGGTCGGTCTCCTCGGGGTCGTCCGCGGTCTCCCGCGGGGTGTCCCCCGGCTGGTCGGGCTCCTCCTCCGTGCCCTCGTCCGGAGCGTCCTCCCCGGGTCCGGTGAGGGAGCCCGCGGGCGAGAGCATCCTCAGCAGCGCCGGGTCGACCATCCAGGTGACGCCCGGCAGGTCCAGGCCGTCCAGCCAGGTGCGGGCCGGGGACCCCGGTCCGGCCACGGCATACCAGGCGGCGTTGCGCACCTCGGGGTCGGCGCTGAGCAGCCCGGGGTCGGGCGGCAGCGTCAGCGGCACCACCCAGGACAGGGCGAGGGGCACCTCGGGGGCCTCCTCGGCCGCCGTGACCGACAGCACCGTGCGCAGGCTGACGGGGTCCCCGCCCACCGGACCGGCCCCGTCCTCGGCGTCCTCGGCCCGCAGCTGCAGACCCAGGACCCCACGGTCGAGGACGAGACCGGTGAGCGCGTCCTCGGGGACCCGGACGGTGAACGGCAGCTCCCTCCCGGGTGCCACGACCGGCCCGATGGCGTCGTCGCCGATGACCCGACCGGCCTCGAGGGCGGGGTCGGTCGCCTCCACCCAGTCGGTCACCGCGGCGCGCGAGCCCAGCGGCTCCCACGTCGCCGAGACCGTCAGGCTGGTCAGCCGGCGTCGGCCCTCGCCGTCGTTGACCACCCGCCCGCTCAGCTCCACCGGCTCCCCGACGCGGGCCACCACCGGGTCCACGTCGTCCAGCACGATCCGCAGGCCCTCGGTGGAGGCGGTCTCCACGGCCGCGAGGGAGCCGGCCGTGGCCCCCGGGGTGGGCCCGGTCGTGGCCGCGGTGGAGCCGGGGGCGCTTCCCGCCCGCGCCGGCGTCCCGGAGGGCCCTGCCGGGACGACCAGCACGGCGGCCAGGACGCCGGCAGCCGCTCCGGCGGTG
>DATISK010000073.1:0-3624 GCA_035581545.1 Ornithinimicrobium sp.
AACGCCCGGTCACATTCCGAACCCGGAAGCTAAGCCTGACAGCGCCGATGGTACTGCACCGGGGACGGTGTGGGAGAGTAGGACACCGCCGGACCACCATTGATGGTCATGGGCCCCCAGGGCCTGGTCGACACCCGTGTCTCCCAGGACCCTGCGGGGCCCATCTCCAGGTCCGGCCCCGCACTGAGGATGTGCCCCGGTCGAGCGGGCAGTCTCTGCGATGATGGGGCGGTCGTCCGATCAGAAGGAGCTACAGGGTGAACCAGGAACGGGATCGCGGACCTCGAGGTCGGGACGACCGGGGTGGCCCGCGCGGTGAGGACCGTGGTGGCCCACGCCGGGACGACCGCGGCGGCCCACGCCGGGACGACCGCGGCGAGGCCGGGCGCGACTGGAAGGATCGTCCGCGCCGGGTGCCGGAGCCGGAGATTCCCGAGGACATCGAGGCGGGCCAGCTCGACAAGGTCCTCCGCGCCGAGCTGCGCACCTTGAGCAAGGACAACGCCGACGGGACGGCCAGGCATCTGGTGGCCGTCGGACGCGCCCTGGACGCCGAGGACTTCGACCGTGCCCTCGCGCACGCCCAGGCCGCCGCGAAGAGGGCGGGACGGGTGGCCGGGGTCCGCGAGACGCTCGGAGTGGTGCACTACCGCCGCGGCGAGTGGACCAAGGCCCTGGGTGAGTTCCGGACGGCGCGCCGACTCTCCGGGCAGGACCACCTGCTGCCCCTCATGGCCGACACCGAGCGCGGGCTCGGGCGTCCGGAGCGCGCCCTGGAGCTCGCCGCGGGACCGGAGGTCCGGCGGCTCCCGGCTGCCGAGCAGATCGAGATGGCCATCGTGGTCTCCGGCGCCCGGCTGGACATGGGTCAGCCCGCGGCGGCCGTGCAGAGCCTGCGGGACCTCGTGATCGCGGGCAAGGAGTCCTCTCCCTGGGCGGCCCGGCTGCGCTACGCCTACGCCGCAGCGCTCGAGGCGGACGGCCAGGACGAGGAGGCGCGCCGGTGGTACGCCAAGGTCGCCGAGCTGGACGAGGAGGGTGACACCGACGCCCGCCAGCGCCTCGGCTACGAGGAGGACCCGGAGGTCGTCGACCTGCTCGAAGGGGAGGACGACGACGAGGGTCGTGAGGACGCCGCGGGTGGCACGTCCGACCGGCCGGCCGGAGCCCCTGGGTGACCGGCGTCGTGCGCGGGATCCTGTGCGACCTGGACGGTGTCGTCTACCGCGGTGACGCGGCGTGCCCGGGTGCCGCCGAGGGGCTCGCGTCCGCGCGGGAGGCGGGAGTGCAGATCCTCTACATGACCAACAACGCCTCCAGGACCCCCGAGGCCGTGGCCGACCAGCTGTCCGGGCTGGGCGTGCCGGCCGGACCGGCCGACGTGCTCACCGCCTCCCAGGTCGCCGCGGTGGAGGTCGCCTCCCTGCAGGCGGACGGGCGGCTCACCATCGGGCAGGACCGCCCCGTGCTGGCCCTGGGCGGCAGGGGGGTCGGGGAGGCGCTGGAGGAGCAGCATCTGGACTGGATCACGACCGTCGAGCAGCGGGAGCGGTCCGGGAGCACGGGGATCGCGGGGGTGGCGGCGGTGGTCCAGGGCTACGGCCCGCAGATCGACGTCCAGGACCTGACCGAGGCCGCGTACGCGATCCGCGAGGGGGCGGCGTGGATCGCGACCAACGACGACACGACCCTGCCGACGGCGCGAGGACTGGCCGTGGGCAACGGCTCCCTCGTCGCCGCCGTCCGCAGCGCCACGGGCGCGGAGCCGACCGTCGTGGGCAAGCCGCACAGGAACGCCTACCAGGTGGCCCTGGACCGGCTCGGTCTGCCGGCGGGGGAGTGCCTCATGATCGGAGACCGGCTGGACACCGACATCGCCGGCGCTGCCCGGGCCGGGATCCCGAGCGCACTGGTCCTCACCGGCGTCTCCACGGCCGAGGAGGTGCCCGCCCTGCCGCAGTCCCTGCGCCCCGGTCACGTCGTGGGGACCATCGTCGAGCTGGCCCACCTGTGGGGGCGGGACGCATGAGCGCGGGGGCCGGCCGGCCGACCACCGGCGACCGCGTCGTCGATCAGGCACTGGCCGACCTGGACGGCCAGCTCCAGGACGGCGCCGACCCGGTCGCTGCCGTCGTCGAGGCCCACCGGCTGCTGCAGCAGCGGCTGACCGCGCCCGCCGCCGACCCGGAGGCGCCCGGCCGGGCCCGGCCCGGACCCGCGGGATGAGCCGGAGGCTGGACACCAGCCTGGTCCTGCGGGGTCTGGCACCGTCGAGGACCCAGGCCCAGCTGCTGGTCCGGGACGGGCGGGTGCGCGTCGACGGGACCAGGGTCGGCCGGGCCGCAGCGCTGGTCACCGCCGACCAGGAGGTTGTCGTGGACCCGCCCGGCGAGGACGCCGCCAGCGCCTGGGTCACCGAGGGGTGGGTGGGGCGTGGTGCTCTCAAGCTGCGTCACGCCCTCGAGGTGTGGGGACCGGACGGTCTGAGCGTGTCCGGGCGCCGGTGCCTCGACGTCGGCGCCTCCACCGGTGGCTTCACCCAGGTGCTGCTGGCCGAGGGGGCCGAGCACGTCCTGGCCCTCGACGTCGGGCACCACCAGCTCCACCCCGACCTCGTCGTCGACCCGCGCGTCAGCGACCTGTCGGGGACCAGCATCCGCGACGTGGGCCCGGAGCAGGTCGGCGGTCCGGTCGACGTGGTGGTGGCCGACCTGTCCTTCATCAGTCTGCGGACCGTCCTGCCGGTCCTGGCGGCCATGACCGCCCCCGACGGCGAGGTCGTCCTGCTCGTGAAACCGCAGTTCGAGGTGGGACGCGCCGTGCTCGCCCGGGACGGGGTGGTGCGCTCCTCGGCGCAGCGCCAGGAGGTGCTCCGGGCCGTGCTGTCCTCCGCCGCGGAGCAGGGCCTGGCCGCGCACGGGATCCTGCGCTCCCCGACGACCGGCAGCCACGGCAACGTCGAGTACCTGCTGTGGCTGCGGCCACGTCGGAGCGACATGATTGGCTGGGGTCTGACACCGGAGGCGGTCCAGGACCGCCTCCGCGCCCTGAGGGAGGAGGAGGCATGACCCGCCGCATCATGCTGGTGACCCATCCCTCGCGTCCGGAGATGCCCGGCCTGGCCGAGACGTTCGAGCAGCGCCTGGCCGACCACGGCATCTCGGTCGAGGTGGTTCCCGAGGGGGAACCCACCCACGAGATCGTCCGGACCGACCGGGTGGTCTCGGCCAAGAGTCCGGTCCCTCCCCACGTGGACGCGACCGGGTGCGAGCTCGTCGTCGTCTTCGGCGGGGACGGGACGATCCTGCGCGGCGCCGAGATCGCCCGGCCGGCGGGGACCCCCCTGCTGGGGGTCAACATGGGCCGGGTCGGCTTCCTCGCCGAGGCGGAGCGGGACGACGTGGACACGATCGTGGAGCGCATCGTCGACCGCGACTACCACGTGGAGGAACGGATGACCCTCGAGGTCGACGTGCTCCACGACGGCCGCGTCGTCGCCCACAACTGGGCGCTCAACGAGGCGTCCGTGGAGAAGTCCGCCCGGGAGCGCATGCTCGAGGTGGCCGTGGAGGTGGACGGACGGCCGCTGTCCACGTGGGGCTGCGACGGGGTGGTCATGGCCAC
>DATISK010000074.1:0-19286 GCA_035581545.1 Ornithinimicrobium sp.
CCCGGGCCGGACGGGGCGGGTCCTCGTCGGAGGAGGTGGACGACGCGGACGCCGACGCGCCGTCCGCGGGGGCGGCGACGAAGCGGGCCGCGTCGAAGGAGGCGCCGGTCCGGAGGGCGCCGGCGAAGAAGACGGCGGCCAAGGGGACGGCGGCCGAGAAGGCACCGGACAAGAGGGCGCCGGCCAGGAAGGCGCCGGCCAAGAAGGCCTCGGACGGGCGCGCCTCGACCCGCAAGAAGGCCGGCTGAGGCGACCCGCGCGGCGTCCGCCGGCCGCTCGGTGCGGGCCGGTGACCCCGGTCACGCCGTCCCGGAGTTATGCCAGGGGCGAACAGGTCGACGGAATGGAACACCGGCGGTGCACAGGGACGTTGAGGTTCTCAGACGCCACGTAGAGTGGACGTACGCCCGCGCGGGTGGGCTCCGGCCACCGACCGCGTGTTGAGACGCTAGTCGAGGAGTGACGATGTTCGAACGGTTCACCGACCGGGCCCGGCGGGTCGTGGTGCTCGCCCAGGAAGAGGCGCGGCTGCTCAACCACAACTACATCGGGACCGAGCACCTGCTGCTCGGCCTGATCCACGAGGGGGAGGGCGTCGCCGCCAAGGCGCTGGAGTCCCTGGGCATCTCGCTGGACGCCGTGCGCGAGCAGGTCCAGGAGATCATCGGCCAGGGGCAGCAGTCCCCGACCGGCCACATCCCCGTCACCCCGCGGGCCAAGAAGGTCCTCGAGCTGTCGCTGCGCGAGGGGCTGCAGCTGGGCCACAACTACATCGGCACCGAGCACCTGCTGCTCGGCCTGATCCGTGAGGGCGAGGGCGTGGCCGCCCAGGTCCTCGTCAAGCTGGGAGCGGACCTGAACAAGGTGCGCCAGCAGGTCATCCAGCTGCTCTCCGGCTATCAGGGCAAGGAGACCGCCAGCGCGGGCGTCGGCCCCAGCGGCGGCGCCGAGGGCCAGCAGGCCGGGTCCCTGGTCCTGGACCAGTTCGGCCGCAACCTGACCCAGGCGGCCCGCGAGGGCAAGCTCGACCCCGTCATCGGGCGCGAGAAGGAGATCGAGCGGGTCATGCAGGTGCTGTCCCGCCGCACCAAGAACAACCCGGTCCTCATCGGTGAGCCCGGCGTCGGCAAGACCGCCGTCGTCGAGGGCCTGGCCCAGGACGTCGTGCGCGGCGACGTGCCCGAGACGCTGAAGGACAAGCAGCTCTACACCCTGGACCTCGGCGCCCTGGTCGCCGGCAGCCGCTACCGCGGCGACTTCGAGGAGCGCCTCAAGAAGGTGCTCAAGGAGATCCGCACGCGCGGCGACATCATCCTGTTCATCGACGAGATCCACACCCTCGTCGGGGCCGGGGCCGCCGAGGGTGCCATCGACGCGGCGAGCATCCTCAAGCCGATGCTGGCCCGCGGCGAGCTGCAGACCATCGGGGCGACCACCCTGGACGAGTACCGCAAGCACATCGAGAAGGACGCCGCGCTGGAGCGACGCTTCCAGCCGATCCAGGTCGCCGAGCCCACGCTCTCGCACGCGATCGAGATCCTCAAGGGTCTGCGCGACCGCTACGAGGCCCACCACCGGGTCTCGATCACCGACGCCGCCCTCGTGGCGGCCGCCGGGATGGCGGACCGCTACATCAACGACCGGTTCCTGCCGGACAAGGCGATCGACCTCATCGACGAGGCGGGTGCCCGGCTGCGCATCCGTCGGATGACCGCACCGCCGGACCTGCGCGAGTTCGACGAGAAGATCTCCCACGCCAAGCGGGAGAAGGAGTCGGCGATCGACGCGCAGGACTTCGAGAAGGCGGCCCGCCTGCGGGACGAGGAGCACAAGCTCACCCAGGCCCGTGCCGAGCGGGAGAAGGAGTGGAAGAACGGCGACATGGACGTCGTGTCGGAGGTCGACGAGGAGCTGATCGCCGAGGTCCTCGCCGCCGCCACCGGCATCCCGGTGTTCAAGCTCACCGAGGAGGAGTCCCAGCGGCTGCTCCACATGGAGGACGAGCTGCACAAGCGGATCGTCGGCATGGACGACGCGATCACCGCGCTGTCGCAGGCGATCCGCCGCACCCGCGCCGGTCTGAAGGACCCCCGCCGCCCCGGCGGCTCGTTCATCTTCGCCGGCCCCACCGGTGTCGGCAAGACCGAGCTGGCCAAGGCCCTGGCGGAGTTCCTGTTCGGTGACGAGGACGCGCTCATCACCCTCGACATGTCGGAGTACTCCGAGAAGCACACCGTCTCCCGGATGTTCGGCTCGCCACCCGGCTACGTCGGCTACGAGGAGGGTGGCCAGCTCACCGAGAAGGTGCGGCGCAAGCCGTTCTCGGTCGTGCTCTTCGACGAGGTCGAGAAGGCGCACCCGGACATCTTCAACAGCCTGCTGCAGATCCTGGAGGACGGCCGCCTGACCGACTCCCAGGGTCGGGTCGTCGACTTCAAGAACACCGTCATCATCATGACGACGAACCTCGGCACCCGGGACATCGCCAAGGGCATCTCGCTGGGCTTCTCCGCCGGGCCGGACACCCAGAGCAGCTACGAGCGGATGAAGAACAAGGTCATCGACGAGCTCAAGCAGCACTTCCGCCCCGAGTTCCTCAACCGCGTGGACGACACGATCGTCTTCCCGCAGCTGTCGCAGGCGGAGATCGTCCAGATCGTCGACCTGATGATCGCCAAGCTGGACGTGCGGCTCAAGGACAAGGACATGGCCCTGGAGCTCACCCAGGCGGCCAAGGAGCTGCTCGCCAAGAAGGGGTACGACCCCGTCCTGGGCGCCCGGCCGCTGCGCCGCGCCATCCAGCGCGAGATCGAGGACCAGCTCTCCGAGAAGATCCTCTTCGGGGAGATCGGCGCCGGGCAGATCGTGGTCGTCGACGTGGAGGACACCGTGGGGGAGGACCGGACCCGGGACAAGGTCTTCACCTTCGCCGGGCAGCCCAAGCCCTCGGCGGTGCCGGACACCCTGCCGGTGGAGGCCGCGACCGCGGGGGGCCCGGGCGAGGACCAGGGGGAGCACGCCGGCTGAGCCGGCGCACGCGCCATACCCACCCGCAGGACCCGGACGGGGCGCACCGCAGTCGCGGTTCGCCCCGTACGGGCGTGCCTGCCGAGGTGGTCGGCCCGTCGGCGTGGGCGGTTAGGGTTGCGGCATGACGCTGCGCGACGCGACCCCCGAGGAGACCGCCGGCTGGGACGACCTGGTCCGGGCCAGCCCGGGCGGGGTCGACCTCATGCAGCTGCCCCCCTACGCCGAGATCAAGTCCGGCGCCTGGGGGGCCCACCGCCTGGTGGTCCACGAGCACCCCGGCCGCCCGGCCGTGCCGGCGCTCTACCTGATCAAGAAGGTGCCCCCCTTCGGCGAGCTGTGGTACGCCCCGATGGGCCCCCGGGTGACCGACCCGGACCACGTGCGCGCGGTCTGCGAGGACCTGCGCCACGTCGGGGCGTTCGCAGTCATCCTCGAGCCGCCGGTGCCGGCGGCGGGACCGCAGGTGCGCACCGAGCTGGTGGCCCAGGTCCCCGGTCTGGAGGAGTTCACCGACCTGCAGCAGGGGCACCACACCGTGCTCATCGACCTGCGGCCCGACGAGGAGGAGCTGCTCGCCTCCTTCCGGCAGCGCGCGCGGCGGGCCATCCGCAAGGCCGCCGACGCGGTCGTGGAGCACCGCACCGACGACGAGGCGATCGAGGCGTTCTGGCAGCTGTACGCGCCCACCGTGGAGCGGGCCGGTTTCCCCCTGCGCCCCAAGGACTACTACCTGACCGCCTGGCGGCTCTACCGCGACCTGGGCCAGGGGCACGTCGTCCTGGCCAGGTCCTCCGCCGACGTGGCCGAGCCGGAGGCGGGTGCCTTCATCTGGCAGCACGCGGACCGGGGCTACTACCGCGACGGCGGCTCGGTGCGCACCCCCGCGGCCAACGGTCTGCAGTACCGCGTCCAGTGGGAGGCGATGCGGTGGTGCAGGGAGCGGGGCGCGACCACCTACGACCTGTACGGCGCCCCGCCGAGCTGGTCCGCGGACGACCAGGAGCACCCGCTGCACGGGCTGGTGCAGTTCAAGACCGCCTTCGGTCCGATCACCGACACCGTCGGCACCGTGCGCCTGGTCGCGGACCGGCGGCGCACCGCCGCGTGGGACCGGGTCGGCATGCGGATCTACGCCCGGCTCACCCGGCGGAGCAACCCGCTCTTCTACTGACGACCCGGGCCTGCGGGCGCGGGCGGACGGGTCAGAAGAAGCTGGCCCCCCGGCCGCGCGCGAGGGCCTTGGCCACGACCCGGTGACCGAACCGGGTCCACACCTGGTAGCGCCGCGGCCGCAGGGGCAGGTCCAGGGCCCCCACCCAGTCGGTGACCTCCTTGGTGAAGCCGCGCTTGAAGACCCCGATCCCGTAGAAGGGGTCGTCCTGGTCGTCCACCTTCGTGGAGTGGGGCGTCCCGCACAGGTCGTAGACGAGGGCGCCCTGCTCCTGGGCCCACCCCATCGCCTCGAACTGCAGCACCTGGCTGGCGCCCCGGACGGGGCGGGACCGCACGCTGGCGCCGTCCTTGTAGCAGGCGACGTCCCCGACCACCGTGACGAAGGCACCGGCGACGTCCTGCCCCTCGTGCCGGGCGAAGAAGAGCTGGCCGAGGCCCGCCTCGCAGAAGGTGCGCCACAGCCCGACCTGGTAGTCGCGGTCCCGGGTGGCGATGCCCTGGTCCTCGACGACCTCGGTCCACATCCGCCACATCCGCTCGTAGGTGTCCTCCGCCCCGGCGACCCGCTCCACCTCGACCCCGTCCCGGAGCGCCCGGCGCACCATGTTGCGGGTCTTGGACGGGTAGGTCGCCATCAGGTCCTCGGGGCCACCGGCGATGTCCACGAGCACCGTGGAGGCGTTGGTCTGGACGCGGCCGGCACGGACGAGCCCCATCCCGGCCAGCGCGGTGAGGTTCTCCGGGGTCTCGCGCAGCTCCGGCTCCACCTTGAGCAGGAAGGCGCCGTCGGCACGGGCGGCGTCCGCGAGCTGGCGCAGGAGCGGCTCGAGCTGCTCGGTCGAGGCGACCGAGGGCCCCTTGGGGGCGTACCAGACCCGACCCAGCCCCGGGGCGGTGCGGGTGTGCACCGTCACCGCGACACCGTCCACCACGAGGTAGCGGGGCCGCCAGCCGCCCCCCTGCTTGACCTGGGCGAACTCGTGCGTCTGGAACATCGACGGCCGACCTGGAGCGGCCACCACCTGCGCGTCCCACTCGGCCGCGGTCGACGGACGGCTCTCGATCACACCCATGGCGGTCATCCTACGGACACCGGATGCCGGCACCGGTCACCAGAAGGCGTCACCGGGCTCGCGCCGCTGCACCCGCGTGACCACCCGCTGACCGAGGCGCTGCCAGACGGCATACCTGCGTGGGCGCAGCACGAGGTCCCACGCTCCCACCCAGTCGGTGACCTCCTTGGCGAAGCCCCGCTTGAAGACACCCAGCCCGTGGCGCAGGTCGGAGCGGTCGTCCAGGCGTGAGGAGTGCGGCACGCCGACCAGGTCGTAGGTGCGGGCGCCGCGTTCGATCGCCCAGCGCATCCCCTCGTGCTGCAGGAGCTGGCTGGCGCCGGGGACCGGTCGGTCGCGCAGGCTGGCCCCCTCCTTGTAGGCGGCGACCTGCCCGATGGTGCCGACCAGCGCCCACGCCAGCGGCTCGCCGTCCTTGCGTGCCACGAAGACCTGGGCGAGGCCGCCGGCGACCATGATCCGCCAGCTGTCCACGAAGTAGTCGTGACCGCGCACGCCCAGACCCTGGTCCTCGACCACGGCCGACCAGAGCCGCCACATCAGCTCGTAGGTCTCCTCGGTGCCGGGCGCCCGCTCGACCTCGACCCCCTCGCGGCCGGCCCGGCGGACCATGTTGCGGGTCTTGGAGGGGTAGGCCGCGAGCAGCTCCTCGGGGGACTCCGGCAGCGCGAAGAGCACGGTGGAGGAGTGCGGCTGGACGGGGTCGGTGCGCGCCAGCCCCATCGCGGACAGGTCGGCGAGGGCCTGCTCCTCCTCCCGGATCTCCGGCTCGAGCCGGACGAACATCACCCCCCGGGAGCGGGCGGCCTCGCGCAGGTCGTCCACGATCGGCCGCAGCACGGCCGTGTCGGCCACGCACGGTCCCTTCGGCAGGTACCAGACGGTGCCGAAACCGGGGGCCGCCTTCTCGTGGACGGTCATCGCGACACCGTGCGACTCGGCGTGGAGCGGACGCCAGCGGGCCATCCGCTTGACCTCGCCCAGCTCGTGGCTCTGGTAGATGTTCCCGCCGTTCGGGGTCGCCGCGATCCGGGCGTTCCAGGCCGCGGCCGTGGGGGGAGTCTCGAACGTCAGGGCCATGGCGCTCACCCTATGCGAGGCTCGAGGGGTGGGTCCGGCCGACGGCACCTAGACTCCGTAGGCGTGATGGGCTCCGCGACACCGCCACCGACCGCGACGCCCCTGGCGTCCGCGGTCCGGGAACAGCTGGCGGGTCGCTCGGGCACGGACCCCGCCGACTGGTTCCTCGTCGACCGTGACCGTCAGGCGGGACTCGTGGTGCTGCGGGCCGTCGCCGCCCACGCCGGCGCGGGCGAGGTGGTGGTGCAGCCGTTCGCGCCACTGACGACGGTCGTCCCGGTCCTGGGGGCCGGGCACCGGCCGCGCTACGCCGACGTGGACCGGGACACGCTCTCGCTGGACCCGGCCACGGTGCCGATGGTGACCTCGTCCCGGACCCGGGCGGTCCTGGCCAGGCACACCTTCGGCCCGGTGGCCCCGGTCGCCCGGCTGCGCGCGTTCCTGCCCCAGGGGGCCCTCCTCGTGGAGGACAGCGCCCACTGCCCCGGGCACCTGGCCCGGACGCCCGACGGCCAGGCTGCCGCGGACGTGTCCATCCACGGGTTCGACGCCGGCGGGGCACTTCCGCTGGCCTCGGGCGCCGCCGTGTGGGTCTCGCCCGCCCTGCAGGAAGGTCCGTGGCACGAGGTGCTCACCCGGGCGCTGACCGCCCTGCCGGTCCCGGGGCGGCGGGAGGCGGCCGTGCGACGGGCGGGGGCGCCGTTGCGCCGGGTGGCCGGCCGGGCCGGGCCTGTCGGGTCCCGGCTGCTGTCCGCCGCCGCCGAGCGGGGCCTGGTCGACCTGGACGTGAGCGACGCCGAGCGCTCCGGCCGCACCGTCGGCGAGCCGCACGTCCCGTCGGAGGCCGTGCTGCGCCGGATGGCCCGCACCCTCCCGCTGCTGGGCACGACGGGGGAGCACCGCCGCGCCGTCGCCGCGGTCTACCGGCTGGGGCTCACCGGGGAGCCGGGCGTGTCCATGCCCCGGCTCCTGGAGGACCCGGGTCTCCCGCTGGTGCGTTTCCCGCTCCTCGTGCCGTCCACGGAGGTGGCCGAGAGGGTGCTCTCGGCCCTGCGCGCGGACGGGTTGGACGCCGGGGCCTGGTACCGGCCCACCCTGTGGCCCGGTCCGCGGCGGCGGGCCGACCTGCACTACGACCCGGCCGGCTCCCCGGTGGCCGAGGAGGTCTCCGCCCGGGTCGTGACCCTCCCCACCTCACCCATGGTGACGCCGGAGGCGGCCCACCGCACGGTCGAGGTCGTGCGGTCCGTCGTCCGGGGAGCGGTCGCCCGGGGGCAGGTACGGTAGCCCCGTGCCCGTCCTGGACCTGACCGACCCCACCGCCGTCGACCGCTACTCCGCGTTCGTCCGCGCGCACCCGCACCGGGCCGTCACGCAGGACCTGCGCTGGGGGATCGTCAAGGACGACTGGGGCCAGGAGGCGGTCTACCTCGAGGAGGACGGCCGCATCGTCGCCGCGATGACCGTGCTCGTCCGGCGTCTGCCCGGCGGCTTCTCGGTCCTCTACGCCCCGCGGGGACCGCTCGTGGACTGGGACGACAAGGACATGGTCCTGCGCATCCTGGCGGAGGCGCAGCCCCTCGTGGAGCGGCACCGTGCGGTGATGACCCGGTTCGACCCGGAGGTGCGCTTCGACGAGGACCTGGACGCCTGGATGCGCGGTCAGCCCGGCTGGCGGGTCAAGAACGTCGGCGTGGACAAGGACGACATCGTCCAGCCCCGCTACACCATGGTCGTCCGGCTGCAGGACGAGGACGGCCGCCAGCTGTCCGAGGACGAGCTGCTGGCCAAGTACGACGGGAAGACCCGCAACAAGGTGCGCAGCGGACGGCGCAAGGGCGTCGTCACCCGGGAGGGGGATGACGAGGCCGACCTCGTCACCTTCCACGAGATCTACCGGCACATGGCGCGGCGCAACGGCATCACCGCGCGGGAGCTGCCCTACTTCCACCGCATGCGCGCGGCGTTCCAGGAGCGCATGCTCGTGGTCCTGGCCGAGCACGAGGACGACGTGCTGGCCGCCTCGGTGACCATCGACTACTGGGGCAAGCTCTACTACCTCTACGCCGGCTCCAACGACATCAGGAGGAGCGCGGGCCCCAACCAGGTGATGAACCACGAGATCATGGTGCGCGGGCTGGTCACCGGCGCCGAGTCCTACGACATGGGTGGGGTGTTCGAGCTCTCCGAGTCCGACGGGCTCTACCTCTTCAAGCGGGGGTTCTGCAAGGGCGACGGCGGGGCCACGGAGTACATCGGCGAGGTGGACGTGGTGCACCGGCCGCTGCTCTACCGGGCCCTCGCCTCGGCGGTGCCGCGCGTGCAGCGCGGGCGCCGCGAGCTCGCCGGTCGGCTCACCCGGGCGCGCGCGATCCTCGCCGCCCGCAGGTCGCGGGCGCAGGACGACGCGGGGGCCGGGGAGCAGGTGCCGGCCACGGCACCGGATCAGGCCGGCAGCCGGTAGCGGTCCCGCGCGAGCGGCTCCACGAGACCGTCGGAGACCAGGCCGTCCAGGCAGCGGTCGCGCTGCGCCTCGTGCGGCCACACGGCCCGCAGCCGGTCACCGACCACCGCGCCCTCGGCCTCCCGCAGCACCTGCAGGAGCCGCCCGCGGCACTGCCGGTCGGTGCCCTCCCACGCCTGCCCGCGCCGGGGCGGGCCGTCGTGCGGCGGGGAACCGGCGGCCACCCACGCGCACAGGTCGACCAGCGGGCAGCCGGCGCACCGGGGCGACCTGGCGGTGCACACGAGCGCTCCGAGCTCCATCACGGCCACGCTCCACGTCGCGGCCGTCGGCTCGTCGACGGGCAGCAGCGTCGCGGCCAGCGACGTCTCGGCCGCGGTGAGCGCGGGGGCGGGCAGCGCCCGCCCGGTGACCCAGCGCGCGTGCACCCGGCGCACGTTGGTGTCCACGACGGCCGTCCTGCGGCCGAACGCGAAGGCGGCCACCGCGGCCGCCGTGTAGGCGCCCACGCCGGGGAGCGCGCGCAGCGCGTCCTCCTCGTCGGGCACCTCTCCCGCGTGCCGCTCGACGATCGCACCGGCGGCGGCGTGCAGGCGCAGCGCCCGGCGCGGGTAGCCCAGGCGGTCCCACGCCCGGACCGCCTCCCCGGGTGCCGCGGCCGCGAGGGCGCCGGGGGTGGGCCAGCGCTCCATCCATCGGGCCCACACGGGCTCCACCCGCGCCACGGGGGTCTGCTGCAGCATCACCTCGGAGACCAGCACACCCCAGGGGGTGCACCCGGGTCGGCGCCACGGCAGGTCCCGTCGGTGCTCGGCGTACCACCCGAGCACCCGCGCGTGCACCTGGTCGACGTCGGTGCCACCCACGGGGCCACCCTGACGGTCGGCGGGGTCCTCGGGCCGGGTCAGGAGTAGCGCTCCAGGATCGAGGACTCGGCCAGCCGGGAGAGCCCCTCCCGGACCGCCCGGGCACGTGCCTCCCCGACCCCGTCCACCTGCTGCAGGTCCTCCAGGCCGGCGCTGAGGAGCGCCTGGAAGCTGCCGAAGTGCTCCACCAGCCGCTCCACGATGGCACCGGGCAGACGGGGTATGCGGTGCAGCAGGCGGTAGCCGAGCGGGCTGAGGCTGTGGTGGTCCATGCCGTCGCCGATGACCGTGATGCCCATGCACCGGGCGACGGCGGTGAGGTCGAGGAGCTCGGCGGGGTCCAGCCGGGACAGCGAGTCGAGCACGTCGGCGGGGTCGCGGATCGCCTCGGCCGCTGCCGAGTAGTCGCGGATCACCAGCTCCCGGTCGCGGCCGATGCCCCCGGTGAGCTCCTCCAGCTGCAGCCCGACGAGACGTCCGTCCACCCCGAGCTCGACGACGTACTGCTCGATCTCGGCGCTGATCCGGCGCACCATCTCCAGGCGCTGCAGCACCGAGGCGACCTCCCGGATGGTGACCAGGTCCTCGATCTCCAGGGCGGACAGGTTGGCGGTGACCTCGTCCAGCCGGGAGCGGTAGCGCTCGAGGGTCTGCAGGGCCTGGTTGGCCTGCGCCAGGATCTGGGCGCGGGGCTCCAGCACGTGCCGGGTGGACCCGACGTAGAGGGCGATGATCGACATCGACTGGCTGACCGAGATGACCGGCAGCTGGGTCTGCTTGGCGACCCGTTCCGCGGTCCGGTGGCGGGTCCCGCTCTCCCGCGTCTCGATCGAGGGGTCGGGCACCAGCTGGGTGGCTGCCCGCAGGATCCGGCTGGCGTCCCGGTTGAGCACGATGGCGCCGTCCATCTTGGCCAGCTCGCGCAGGCGGGTGGCCGAGAAGTCGACGTCCAGCTCGAAGCCGCCCCCGCTGATCGACTCCACGGTGCGGTCGCTGCCGAGCACGATGAGGGCACCGGTGCTTCCGCGCAGGATGCGCTCCAGGCCGTCGTGCAGGTCGGTGCCCGGGGCCACCGCCGCGAGCGTGGCCCGCAGCATCTCCTCGTCGGTGCGCTCAGCCACAGGTCCTCACCTTCCGACGGGTCTGGCCGGGGGCCCGCCTGTTCTTCCCCTGGCCCGATCCTATGCGCCGCGGGCGGTGGTCGTCGCGACCGGAGGAGCGTGGCGGGCGGCCGGACCCGTCGAAGGCTCCGTCGGACCGACCGCCCGGGCCGCCCGGTCCACGAGCGCGACGGCCTCGGCGAGGGTGGCGACCTCGTGCACCCGCATCCCGGGGGGCGGACCGCCGTCGGTCAGGGAACCGGTGGGCACGACCGCCTCGGTGAACCCGATGCGGGCCGCCTCGGTGAGCCGTCGCGGCAGCCCGGTCACCGGCCGCAGGTCGCCCGCCAGGCCGACCTCGCCCACGGCGATGGTGCCGACGGGCAGCGGAAGGTCCATCAGGGCACCGGTGAGCGCGAGCGCGAGCGCCAGGTCGGCGGCCGGCTCGGTGAGCCGCACCCCGCCCACGGTGGCGGCGTAGCAGTCGTGCCGGCCGAGCGGCACCCCCGCCCGCTGGCCCAGCACGGCCAGCACCATCGCCAGCCGGGAGGGGTCCAGCCCGCTGGTGGTGCGCCGCGGCGAACCGGCGGCCGCCTCGCTGACGAGGGCCTGCAGCTCGGCGACCAGGGGACGGCGCCCCTCGAGCGTGACCGTGACGCAGGTGCCGGGGACGGGTCGGTCCCGGCTGGTGAGGAAGAGGCCGCTGGGGTCGGGCAGGCCGGTGATCCCGGCGTCGCCCAGGTCGAAGCACCCGACCTCGTCGGTGGGTCCGAACCTGTTCTTCACGGCGCGCACCAGCCGGAGCCGGGAGTGGCGCTCACCCTCGAACTGGACCACCACGTCGACGAGGTGCTCCAGCACGCGTGGCCCCGCGATCGACCCGTCCTTGGTGACGTGCCCGATGAGGATGGCCGCGGTGCTGCGGGACTTGGCGGCCTGGATGAGCGCGGCGGCGACCTCGCGGACCTGTCCGACGTTGCCGGGCGCTCCCTCGACCTCCGCGGAGGCCACCGTCTGGACCGAGTCGACCACGAGCAGCTCCGGGTCGGTCTGCTCCACCTGCCCCAGGACGGTGGCCAGGTCGGTCTCGGCGGCCAGGAAGAGCGTGTCGGCGAGCGCACCGATCCGCTCGGCGCGCAGCTTGACCTGCGCGGCCGACTCCTCGCCGGAGACGTAGAGCACCCGCCGGCCGTCCCGGGCGGCCCGGGCCGCCACGTCGAGCGCCAGGGTCGACTTGCCGATCCCGGGCTCACCGGCCATGAGGACGACCGCACCGGGGACCAGGCCACCCCCGAGGACGCGGTCGAACTCGCCGACCCCGGTGGCCCGAGCGCGGGCCGTCCGGGCGTCGACGTCGGCGATCGGACGCGCGGGCCGGGGCGGGGCCTGCGCAGACGTGCGCACGGCCGCCGGGGCACCCTGCTCCACGACGGTGCCCCACGCCTGGCACTCGCCGCACCGGCCGACCCACTTCACCGCCGTCCAGCCGCACTCCGCGCACCGGTAGGTCGGTCTGTTCCCGCTCCTGCTCGCCACCCGGCCAGGGTAGGGGCCCGGACCGACAACCCCGGTCAGCCCGGGGCCGTCCCGCACGACGCGGCGGTGGCCGGGTGCACCAGGAGGGGCAGACGACGGCGGTCGTGCTCCTCGCAGAGCTGGGCGAGGACCGCATACGCCTCCACCCCCAGGAGCTCCTCGAGCTCGGCGCGCAGGGAGCGCCAGACGGGCTCGGGAGCGGTGTGCGCGGCGGGGGAGCCGGTGCAGTACCAGTCGAGGTCGTGCCCGCCCGGGCCCCACGCCCGACGGTCGAACTCGGTGACCGTGACCTCCAGGTAGACCTCCCCGTCGGGGAGCTCCACGTCCCGGTAGGCGCGGCGCACCGGGAGCTGCCAGCAGACGTCCGGCTTGGTCCGCAGCGGTTCCACCCCCTCGGCCAGCGCGCGGGCGTGCAGCGCGCACCCCTGCCCGCCGGGGAACCCGGGGCCGTTGAGGAAGATGCACGCCCCGTCGACGACCCGGGTGGCCGTGCCGTCCCCGTCCTGGACGTGCCAACCCTCCTCGGTGCCGGTCGGATGCCGCTCCCAGTCGCCCGGACCGAGCCGGTCGACGACGCGTCCCACGCGGGCCAGGTCGTCCGCGTCGGTGAAGTGGGCGCCGAGGGTGCAGCAGCCGGCGTCCGGCCGGTCGGAGTCGATGCCGGGGCAGCCACGACCGAAGAGGCAGTGCCAGCGCGAGGTCAGCCAGGTCAGGTCGGCGCGCACCCGCTGGGCCGGTTCCGCCGGGTCGGAGAACTCGACCCACGCGCGGGGGGCGTCCAGCGGGGTCTGCGTCACCCGATCAGGGTAGGGGGCAATAATGGCGCCCATGCGCCTCGGAGTCATCGACGTCGGCTCCAACACCGTCCACCTCCTCGTCGTGGACGCGCACCCAGGTGCACACCCCCGGCCCGACTGGTCGCACAGCGTGCCCCTGCGGCTGGCCGAGCACCTCACCGACGACGGGCTGATCTCCGAGCACGGTGCGGCGACCCTGGCCCGGCTCGTCGTCGACTGCGTCGAGGTGGCCGAGAGCCGCGGTGTCTCGCAGGTGATGGCCTTCGCCACGAGCGCGATCCGGGACGCCGGCAACACGCAGGAGGTGCTCGCCCGGGTGGCCGCCGAGTCGGGCGTCGAGCTGCAGGTCCTGGACGGCGACGACGAGGCCCGGGTGACGTTCCTGGCCGTGCGCCGCTGGTTCGGGTGGTCGGCGGGACGGCTGCTGATGATCGACGTCGGCGGCGGGTCCCTGGAGCTGGCGGCCGGCCTGGACGAGGAGCCGGAGGTGGCCGTCTCCCTGCCGCTGGGGGCCGGCCGGCTCACCCGCGAGCTCGCCGGAGACCCGCCCGGCCCCGAGGCCGTCAGGGCCCTGCGCAAGCGGGTCCGCACCCAGATCGCCACCGTCCAGCCCCAGCTCGCCCGGGGCGGCGCGCCGCACCTGACGGTGGGCACCAGCAAGACGGTCCGCTCCCTCGCGCGGGTCTGCGGTGCGGCGCCCCGGGGCGAGGGGCCCTACGTCCCCCGCACGCTGGGTCTGGCCGACCTTGCCGACCTGGTCCCACGGCTCGCGCGGACCACGGCCGCGCAGCGGGCCGACCTCCCGGGGGTGTCCGTCGCCCGGGCGCCGCAGCTGCTCGCCGGCGCCCTGGTGGTGGAGTCGGCCATGGAGCTGCTCGGGACCCAGTCCCTCACCGTGTGCCCGTGGGCCCTGCGCGAGGGCCTCATCCTTCGATTCCTGGACGGACTGCCCGATGACTGAGACCCACATCCCGGTCCACCTCTCGACCTCCTCGGTCTACCCGGAGAACGCGGCCTACGCCTTCGACGTGGCCCAACGGCTGGGGTACGACGGCGTCGAGATCATGGTCTGGACCGACCCGGTCACCCAGGAGGCGGGCGCCCTCCGTTCGCTGGCCGAGCTGCACGGGCTCACGGTGGGGGCCATCCACGCACCCACCCTGCTGCTCTCCCAGCGGCTGTGGGGCTGGGACCCGTGGGGCAAGATCGAGCGGTCGCTCGACCTGGCGGCCGAGGTCGGGGCCGGCTGCGTCGTCGTGCACCCGCCGTTCCGCTGGCAGCGGGGGTATGCGGAGAACTTCATCGAGGGGGTCGCCCAGCGGCAGGCCAGCTGGGGGGTCAAGCTCGCCGTGGAGAACATGTTCCCCTGGCGGTCGGGCGTCAACGCCATGCAGGCCTACCTGCCCGGACCCGACCCCCGGGACTTCCCGTACGGGGACGTCACCCTGGACATCTCGCACGCCGCCACGTCCGGCATCGACCCCCTGGCGCTCGCACAGGACCTGGGCGAGCGGGTCAGCCACCTGCACCTCGGGGACTCCTTCGGCTCCTTCAAGGACGAGCACCTCGTCCCCGGCCGGGGCAGCCAGCGGTGCGGCGACGTGCTCGACCACCTGGTGCAGACCGGGTTCGACGGGGTCGTCAGCATGGAGGTGAGCACCCGCAAGATGCGCACCGACGTGCGCGAGGAGGCGCTCGCGGAGTCGCTGGCCTACGCCCGCCACCACCTCGGGCAGCACGACCTTCCCGGAGCCAGGCCCCTCCCGGCGTAGCCTGTGCCCATGGACCTCGCCGACCTGAACCCGTCAGCGCTGATGCGTCAGACCCTGCTCGGGATGAGCCGCAACGATCAGCTCCGTTCCGTGATCGAGGGCGCCCCGGTGAGCCGGGACGTCGTGCGCCGCTTCGTCGGGGGCGTCACCGACCAGGAGGTGCTGGGGGTGGCCACCGAGCTGGTGGACACCCGGCGGCTGGTCACCATCGACTACCTCGGCGAGGACACCGTGGACCCGGAGATGGCCGAGCACACCCGGGACTCCTACGTCGGCCTGCTGGGTGCCCTGTCCGAGGCCGGGCTCACCGCCGACGGCACCGTCGAGGTGAGCCTGAAGCTCAGCGCCCTCGGCCAGGCGCTCGGCCGTGACGGCAACGCGATCGCCCTGGAGAACGCCCGGGTGATCTGCCAGGCGGCCGCCAACGCCGGCACGACGGTGACCCTCGACGCGGAGGACCACACGACCACCGACCTCACCCTGTCGGTGCTGCGCGACCTGCGCCAGGACTGGCCGTGGGTGGGCGCCGTCCTCCAGAGCTACCTCTACCGCACCGAGCAGGACTGCCGTGACCTGGCCACCGAGGGGTCCCGCGTCCGCCTGGGCAAGGGCACCTACAAGGAGCCGGAGACGGTCGCCTTCCAGGACAAGACGGAGGTCGACCGGTCGTTCGTGCGCTGCCTGAAGATCCTCATGGAGGGCCAGGGCTACCCGATGATCGCCTCGCACGACCCTCGTCTCGTGGAGATCGCCACCGTCCTGGCCGACAAGGCCCAGCGCGAGGTGGACACCTACGAGTTCCAGATGCTCCTGGGCATCCGTCCCGAGGAGCAGCTGCGGCTGGCGGCGACCGGTGCCCGGATGCGGGTGTACGTGCCCTACGGCGAGGAGTGGTACGGCTACCTCATGCGCAGGATGGCCGAGCGACCGGCCAACCTGGGCTTCTTCCTGCGCGGCCTCGCGACCCGGGGCTGAGGCGGTGGGGACGACGATCGCCCTGCTCGGGGCCGGCGTCATGGGCGGCACGCTGCTCGCGGCCCTGGTCCGCTCGGGGCACGACCCGCAGGAGCTGCTCGTGGCCGACCGCTGGGGCGAGCGGGCGGCCCAGGTGGCGGCCGAGCACGGGGCCCGGACCGCGCCGGCGGACGAGGCGGTCGCGCAGGCCGACGTCGTCGTGCTCGCGGTCAAGCCCCAGGACATGGCCGCCCTCGTGGAGCAGGTCCACGACGACGTCCGGCCCGGCACGCTGGTGGTCTCGATCGCCGCCGGCATCACGACCGACTTCCTCGAGCACCATCTGCCCGAGGGCACCTCGGTGGTCCGGGCGATGCCGAACACCCCGGCGCTGGTGGACCAGGGCATGACCGGGATCAGCCCCGGGCGCCACTGCAGCACCGACCAGCTGGACCAGGCCCGCGCACTCCTGGAGAGCGTCGGCCGGGTCATCGTGCTGGACGAGTCCCACCAGGACGCGGTCACCGCCATCAGCGGCAGCGGCCCGGCCTACATCTTCTACGTGGTCGAGGCCATGATCGAGGCGGGCGTGCTGCTCGGGCTGCCCCGCGACACCACCACCGAGCTGGTGGTCCAGACCCTCTACGGCGCGGCCACCATGATCCGCGAGACCGGCACCCACCCCACCGTGCTGAGGGAGCAGGTGTCCAGCCCGGGCGGGACCAGCGTCGCCGCCCTCCGCGCGCTGGAGGACCACAAGGTGCGGGCCGCGTTCCTCACCGCGATCGAGGCGGCCGCCCGCCGTTCCCACG
Source organism: Ornithinimicrobium sp. (assembly GCA_035581545.1). Lineage (GTDB taxonomy): Bacteria > Actinomycetota > Actinomycetes > Actinomycetales > Dermatophilaceae > Ornithinicoccus. Next base: position 16,658 of record DATISK010000074.1, read on the forward strand.
AGCTCTCCACACCCCCGGCCTGACCCGTCGGGAGGGCTCTGCCGGGCGCCGCCGGGGCGCGTGGGGTTCACCCGACACCCCGACGCCGCGTGCGGTCCGTGTGACAGAGTAGGGCCATGAACGACATCCACGTGCGAGTCCTCGAGAAGGACGAATGGGCCGCCTACCGCGACGTCCGTCTGCGAGCGCTGCGTGAGTCACCCGAGGCCTTCGTCGCCTCCGCCGAGGAGGAGGAGGCACTCGAGGACCAGTACTGGATCGACCGCATGGAGCGCTCGCGCCGCATCCTCGCCGTGGACGGTGACGAGGTGGTCGGCGTGGTGAGCGTGGGCACGGGGCACCGGACCAACATCCCCGGTGCCGGGGAGCTCTTCGGGCTGTGGGTGGAGGCACCCCGCCGCGGCACCGGCGTCGCTCGCAGGTTGATGGAGAAGGCCGCCAAGGTCGGGCGCCAGGTCGGGCTGCGCCAGCTGGTCTACTGGGTGGGGACGGACAACGGGCGGGCCGTGGCCTTCGCCTCCAGCTTCGGCTTCCGTCCCACCGACGACCGTCGGCCCATGCGCATCCGGGGCGTGGACGACGAGGACGCCGACTCCGAGGAGTTGATGATGGTCTACCCCCTCAGCGACACCGGCGGGGTGCCGACCTCCCTCTGACCCGTTCACCACGGCCCGCCGGGACAGGCCGTGGCGGTTTCCCGTGCTGGTTCCAGGTCCCGCCCGCACCGCGCGCAGAGGGCTCCTGACGGTGGACTACCGTGGCCCCATGGCCGGGTCATGGGTGATGTGGGACGAGCGCTACACGGCCTACGACTTCGGTCCCGGGCACCCGATGCACCCCTCCCGGCTCGACCTGACCCACCGTCTCTGCTCGGCCCTCGGGCTGCTGGACCACCCGGACGTCGAGGTCCGACCGGTGCGCGAGGCGACCGAGTCCGAGCTCCTCAGCGTGCACACGCCCGAGCTGGTCGAGGCCGTGCGCGCGGCCTCGGCCGACCCGCGCTCGGCGACCGGCCGCCACGGCGTCGGCACCGAGGACACCCCAGCCTTCCGCGGGATGCACGAGGCCTCCAGCCTCGCGGTGGGGGGCACCGTCGAGGCCTGCCAGGCCGTCTGGGAGGGGCGGGCCACGCGTGCGGTGAACATCGCCGGTGGCCTGCACCACGCCATGCCCGAGGCCTCGAGCGGGTTCTGCGTCTACAACGACATCGCGGTCGGCATCCGACGGCTGCTGGAGCTCGGCGCCCGGCGGGTCCTCTACCTCGACCTCGACGTCCACCACGGGGACGGGGTCGAGCGCTGCTTCTGGAACGACGACCGGGTCATGACCCTCTCGATCCACGAGACCGGCCGGGCGCTGTTCCCCGGCACGGGCTTCCCCGGTGACACCGGGGGGTCCCGGGCCCAGGACACGGCCGTGAACGTGGCGCTGCCGCCCGGCACCGGGGACGAGGGCTGGCTCCGGGCCTACCGCGCGGTGGTGCCGCCGGTCGTCGCCGCCTTCGGCCCGGACGTCGTCGTCAGCCAGCACGGGTGCGACGCGCACTTCTCCGACCCGCTCGCCCACCTGACCGTCACCGTGGACGCCATGGCCGTGGCGACGGGGTGGGTCCGCGAGCTGGCCGACGAGACCGCCGGCGGCCGGTGGGTCGCCCTGGGGGGAGGCGGCTACGAGCTGGTCGACGTGGTGCCGCGCGCGTGGACCCACGTCGTGGGCGTGGTCACCGGCCGGCCCGTGGACCCCGGCACCGCGGTGCCGGAGTCCTGGCGCGAGCACGTACGGGAGGTCTACGGGCGGGAGGCACCGCCCCTCATGGGCGACCGGGGAGGTCGGCCGATCCGCTACGGCGAGTGGTCCGACGGCCACGACCCCGAGGACCCCGTCGACTCGGCCATCATGGCCACCCGTCGGGCGGTGTTCCCCGGGTGGGGCCTCGACCCGTACTTCGACTGACCTCCTGCGCCCCACCCGTTGCATCCGTCCCGTCCCGCGTGTCGCGCTGGACACCGCAGACCTCGGACTTCCCCTGCACCCACATCTGCCCCTAGTGTGTCTTCGACAGACACGTGGAGGCGGGCCGGAGGGGAAGCCGCGACCGTACCCACGTCTATACCGAAGAGACAGGGATGCGTCCTATGGCTGAAGAGCGCCAGCTCGCCGAGATGACGTTCATGACCGTGGCCGAGGTGGCCGCGGTGATGCGCGTGTCGAAGATGACGGTGTACCGACTCGTGCACTCCGGCGAACTCCCCGCAGTCCGGGTGGGACGGTCCTTCCGCGTCCCCCAGAAGGCGGTGCACGACTACCTCGAGGACTCCTACCACGGGACGGCCTGAGCGCCCCCGCGCCGCGGGCCCTCTGCTTCGCCCGGGCGGTGCCCGCCTCTGGGCAGCCGCCCCGGTGGATCCCCGTTTTGGGCCTCGCGTCGGCCTCGCGCTAGGCTGAACCGGTTCGTCGTGCGGGTGAGCGGGGCAGCGATGCCCCCACCACGCGCCACTGCCGGCCGGTGCCGCGGCCGCGGGTCCGGCCGGGTCCCCCGCGCGACACCGAGGCAGGACCTGACCATCGAGATGAAGGACAGCCCATGGGCTCAGTGATCAAGAAGCGCCGCAAGCGGATGGCGAAGAAG
>DATISK010000075.1:0-3154 GCA_035581545.1 Ornithinimicrobium sp.
GGGCCGGTCCAGGAGGGGCAGCCCGCCGACGGGCCGCACCACCACTGACCGTTCAGGGCGTGGCCGCCTCCTCCGGGGCGACGAGGCCGAGCTCCTGCGGCAGCGCGGCAGGCTCCTGACCGAGCACGTGTTCGGCGAGGAAGGCGCTGACCACGGCATACCAGACCCTGGCGTGCTGGGGGGCCAGGATCCAGTGGTTCTCCTGCGGGAAGTAGAGGAACCGGTGGACGGTGGAGCCGTCCTCCTGCGCCGGGCGGCCCGAGGAGGAGAGCAGCTCGTACCAGAGGCGCAGCCCCTCACCGACGGGGACCCGGTAGTCCTTGTCGCCGTGGATGACGAGCACGGGGGAGACGATGTCCTCGACGTAGCGGTGCGGGCTGTGCTTCTCGCTCATCTCGGCGGTCATCTCGCGCTGCCAGTAGTAGGACGCGTCGGTGGTCGGCCCGAAGCCGTCCAGCGCCCAGAGCGAGGCGTGCGTGACGATCGCGTCGAACCGGTCGGTGTGGCCGGCCACCCAGTTGGCCATGTAACCGCCGAACGACCCGCCCATCGCCGCCGTGCGGGAGGCGTCGACGTCCGCGCGGGCCTCCACCGCGTCGGTGATCGCCATGAGGTCGGTGTAGGACGCGTCGCCCCAGGCGCCCCAGCCGCGCTGGATGAAGTCCTGCCCGTAGCCGGTGGACAGCGCAGGGTCCGGCAGCAGCACGGCATACCCCTGCGCGACCATGAGCCAGGGGTTCCAGCGCCAGGTCCAGGCGTTCCACGAGCTGAGCGGGCCGCCGTGGATCCACAGCAGCAGCGGGTGCCCGCCGGCGACGTCGTCCTGGGGCAGGGCCAGCCAGCCGCGCACCCGGGTGCCGTCCTGCGTGGTCGTCTCGACCTCTTCCAGCCGGCCCGGGACGCGCGGACGCTCGACGGGGCCGGGGAGGGGGGTGACCTCGCCGGTGGCCAGGTCGAGGCGCACCACCTCGGGCGGGTAGCGGTAGGAGCTGCGCAGGCCGTAGGCGACCTGTCCGTCGGGCGCGACCACGAGGTCGGACCAGGCGGCGTCGTCGGAGGTCAGCTGGGTCACCTCGCCGGAGGCCACGTCGATCCGGAAGACGGGTCGGCGGCCGTCGCTGTCGGCCAGCACGAGCACGGCCGTGCCGTCGGGGGTCCACGCGACGGGGGTGGCCCAGCGGTCCCAGTCGTGCGCGAGCGGGGTGGTCCCGCCCGTGGTGGTGTCCAGGAGGAACAGCTGGGGGCGCGGCGGGTCGGTCGGCGTGGTGACCCGGTCGAGCACCACGACCGCCCGGGTGCCGTCGGGACCGACCGGGCCCGCGTCCACCTCGATGCCGTCCCGGTCGAGCAGGGTATGCCGCTTCCCGGTGCCCAGGTCGATCCGGACCAGGGCGGAGCGCAGGTCCGCCCTGGCCTGCGGGACCGGGACGGAGAGGAGGGCGAAGGTGCCGTCGGGGGACAGGACCGGGGCGGGCTCGTGCAGCGGGGCGGGCAGGTCGCCGGTCAGCAGCCGCAGCCGCAGCTCGGGGGAGCGGTCGATCGTGCCGGGCAGCGGCGCGGCCGCCTCCTCCTGGCTCTCGTGCGGGTGCCCGCCCTCGACCTCGCCGTCCGCGGCGACCACCCCGCTCGCGGGGCCTCCCTGCTCGACGGCGAAGACGTGCGGCCGGGCGGGTCCCAGGTCGTGGTCCCAGAAACGGACGGGATAACCGGTGTGCAGGATCGCGTCGACCCCCGCCTCCTTGCGGCCCTTGGCCAGGGCGGCGTGCTGCTTCTCGTCCTGGGCCCCCGGCATCAGGTCGGCGGTCACGACGGTCCGGTCGGCCTCGCGTGCGCAGAACACCCCCCCGACGCCACCGGGACGGCTGAGCACGACCCGGGCCTCCCCGCCGTGGGCCGGGATCAGCCACAGCGCCGGGGTCGGCGCGTCGTCGTCACCGTCGGGGTCCGGCCGGGACGAGGTGAAGTAGAGGTCGCCGTTGGCGGCGAACGCCGCCCCCGACTCGCCCTTGCTGCTGCGGGTCAGCCGGTGCGCCTCGTCCTGCCCGGTGGGGTCGACCTCCCACAGCGCCGACCCGTAGCCGGTGCCCTTGCGGTTGAGGGTCGCCACGGTGGTGACCAGGCGCGAGCCGTCGGGGGACATGGCCAGGCCGGAGAGGCGCGGCACCGCCACGTAGTGGGAGAGGTCGTGGAAGACGGACGCGGGGGTCCGGGACTGGGACGCGGCTGCGGTCATGCCCTCTGTGATATCACCCTGGACCGACGATGTCGCTCCGGCACCGCATACCCTCTGGAATGCCCCGGCGCACCCGGGACGTTGCACCTCCCAGACGAGAGGAGAGGACCCCCCGTGACGACGAGCTCACCCCTGTTCCGCCTGGAGACCGACGCCGCCCGCCAGCCCCAGCCCGCCCCGCTCCTGGTGGTGGCGCTGGACGGGTTCCTGGACGCCGGGCAGGTGCGGTCGACCCTGGCCGAGCACCTGCTGGAGCACCTGGACCACGAGGTGGTGGCGAGCTTCGAGGCCGACGAGCTGGTCGACTACCGCTCCCGCCGGCCGCTGATGACGTTCGACTCCGACCACTACGCGGACTACGACGACCCCTCGCTCGTGCTCTACCGGGTCCAGGACGCGGCCGGCGAGCCGTTCCTGCTGCTGCACGGGTTCGAGCCGGACTTCCGCTGGGAGGGCTTCATCGACGCGGTCCGCCAGCTGGGCCTCTACTTCGGGGTCCGGCGGGTGGTGAGCGCCCACGGCATCCCGATGGCGGTGCCGCACACGCGCCCCGTGGGGATGACCCGGTTCGCCAGCGACCGCGAGCTGCTGGGGGACCACACGCCGGTGTTCGGCCAGGTCAAGATCCCCAGCAGCGCCGAGAGCCTGCTGCACCTGCGGCTGGCCGAGGCCGGGCTGACGACGATGGGCGTGGCGGTGCACGTGCCGCACTACCTCGCCGAGGCGCAGTTCGGCGACGCGATCGTGGCTGCCGCCGACGCGGTGATGGACCTCACCGGACTGGTGCTGCCGACCGCCGAGCTGATCGCGATGGCCGGGCTGACGCGGGCGCAGATCGAGACCGAGCTGGCGCAGAACCACGAGGCGCGCGAGGTCGTGGAGACGCTCGAGCAGCGCTACGACCACTTCGTCGAGGGCCAG
>DATISK010000076.1:0-8030 GCA_035581545.1 Ornithinimicrobium sp.
CCGGCCAGCTCCTCGGCGTACTTCTCCGGCTGCGCCGCCGGCAGGTCGATCTTGTTCAGCACCGGGATGATCGTCAGGTCGTTCTCCATGGCCAGGTAGAGGTTGGCCAGGGTCTGCGCCTCGATCCCCTGCGCGGCGTCCACGAGCAGCACGGCGCCCTCGCAGGCGGCGAGGCTGCGGCTGACCTCGTAGGTGAAGTCGACGTGACCGGGGGTGTCGATCATGTTGAGGATGTGGGTTCCTCCGCCGGCGGCCCACGGCATCCGCACGGCCTGGGACTTGATCGTGATCCCGCGCTCGCGCTCGATGTCCATCCGGTCCAGGTACTGCGCGCGCATCTGCCGCTGGTCGACGACCCCGGTCTCCTGGAGCATCCGGTCGGCCAGGGTCGACTTGCCGTGGTCGATGTGGGCGATGATGCAGAAGTTGCGGATGAGCTCCGGCGGGGTGGAGGCCGGCTGGGGCACCAGGTCGGGGCGGGCGAGCGGGGACACGCGGGGGCACCTCAGGTATGTCGTGGGGCTGGGCGGTCCGGCCAGTGTCCCACGGACCGGGGCCGGCGGCGGAACGGCGGACCGCCACGGGGCGGCGGACGGGGGCGGTGCAGGTCAGTCGATCTGGACGAACGCCCTCAGGTGGCCCTCGCCGTGCTCCCTGACCTCGACCCACCCGAGGGACTCGTAGAACGCCCGCTGGGCGGGGTCGTCGTCGGTGAGCAGCACCTTCTGGCGGCAGTGCGCGAACGGCTCCATCGCCGCGTCCACCAGCGCCCGGCCGACGCCCTCGCGCTGCAGCTCGGGACGGACCAGCACGTCCTGGAGGTAGGCGATGGTGGCGCCGTCGGAGACCACCCGGGCCAGCCCCAGCAGGTCCTCGCCGTAGCGGGCGACCACCACGCGGGTCGAGCCGCGGACCGCCGCCTCGAGCAGGTCCGGGTCGTCGGTGTAGCGGGACCACCCCACGGCGTCGTAGAGCGTGACGAGGTCCTCACGGCGGGGAGGCTCCTCGGCGGTGATGACGATCTCGTGCGAACCCACGCCGCCACTCTAGGCGACCGGCGCGGGGCCGGCCCGCCGGGTCGCCCTCCCGGGGTGACGCGCACCACAGGTGCCGTCCGGGCCTGCGGGTGGACCGCGGTAGGTGGCCCCGGTAGGCTCTTGTTCCACACGACGGACGCTTCATTCCATGATGCGGAATACCAGGAGGAACCGGATGACCGACGCGACGACGCCCGTGCTGGACCTGCCCGAGGGTGTGGAGGTGACCGGCGAGCTGCGGCCCGGCTACGAAGAGATCCTCTCCCGGACTGCGCTGGAGCTCGTCGCAGTCCTCCACCGCGAGCTCGAGCCCCGACGGCAGGAGCGCCTGGCCGCCCGCCGGAAGGTCGTGCAGGCGGTCGCCGAGGGGCAGGACCTGGACTTCCTGCCCGAGACCAGGGACGTGCGCGAGGACGACACCTGGCGCGTGGCCGAGCACGCCCCGGGGCTCGTGGACCGGCGCGTGGAGATGACCGGCCCGACCGACCGCAAGATGACCATCAACGCGATGAACTCCGGCGCCCGGGTGTGGCTGGCCGACCAGGAGGACGCGAACACCCCGATGTGGGAGAACGTCGTCGAGGGGCCGCTCAACCTGCGCGACGCCGTCCTGGGCACGATCTCCTTCACCTCCCCCGAGGGCAAGGAGTACGCGCTCGGCACCACCGACCAGGCGCAGCTGCCGACCATCGTCGTGCGCCCCCGCGGCTGGCACCTGGACGAGAAGCACCTGCTCGTCGACGGGCGGCGCACGTCCGGCAGCCTCGTCGACATGGCCCTCTACATGGCCGCCTGCGCACAGCCGCAGCTGGACGCCGGGAAGGGCCCCTACTTCTACCTGCCCAAGATGGAGCACCACCTCGAGGCCCGGCTGTGGAACGACGCCTTCGTCCTGGCCCAGGAGCACCTCGGCATCCCACGGGGCACCGTCCGGGCCACGTGCCTCATCGAGACCCTGCCGGCGGCGTTCCAGATGGAGGAGATCCTCTACGAGCTGCGCGAGCACTCCGCCGGCCTCAACGCCGGCCGCTGGGACTACCTGTTCAGCGTCATCAAGACCTACCGCACCCGGGGGGAGGACTACGTCCTGCCGGACCGCAACGCGGTGACCATGACCGCGCCGATGATGCGGGCCTACACCGACCTGCTCGTGCGGACCTGCCACAAGCGGGGGGCGCACGCCATCGGCGGCATGGCAGCCTTCATCCCCTCCAAGGACGAGGAGGTCAACGCGGCCGCCTTCGAGAAGGTGCGGGGCGACAAGCAGCGCGAGGCGGAGGACGGCTTCGACGGGTCCTGGGTGGCCCACCCGGGCATGGTCGGCACCTGCATGGAGATCTTCGACGCCGTGCTCGGCGAGCAGCCCCACCAGGTGGACAGGAAGCGCGAGGACGTGCAGGTCGAGGCCGCCCAGCTGCTCGACGTCAGGGGCACCCCCGGGGAGGTCACCGAGACCGGGCTGCGCGCCAACATCGACGTGGCGCTGCAGTACCTGGCCGTCTGGCTCACCGGCCGTGGTGCGGTCGGCATCCACAACCTCATGGAGGACGCGGCCACGGCCGAGATCTCCCGCAGCCAGATCTGGCAGTGGATCCACAACGACATCACCCTGGCCGACACCGGCGAGACGGTGACCCGCGAGCTCGTCGAGCGGCTCGTCGCCGAGGTCGTCCCGACCCTGCCGGGCGCCGACGACGGCAGCGTCGACTACTCGGCCGCCCGGGAGCTGTTCCTGCAGGTCGCGGTCGCCGACGACTTCGCCGACTTCCTCACCGTCCCGGCCTACGAGACGATGCCCTGACCCAGCGTGGGCCCCACCCCAGGACGAGCCACCCGTGCCGTCCTAGGGTGGGGGCAGCGACGACGAGGAGGTCGAGGTATGGCGCCCCAGCCCGACGAGCGGACCGGCACGGTCGGGGACGTGCTCGCCGAGCTGCGTGACGTCCTCCCCGTCGCCCTGCTGCTCACCGACCCCGCCGAGCTGGAGACCTACGCCTGCGACGGGTTGGCCGCCTACCGGGTCACCCCCGCCCTGGTGGTGCTCGCCGACTCCCCGGACCACGTGTCGGCCACCGTCCGCGCGTGCGCGCGGCACCGGGTGCCGTTCGTGGCGCGTGGATCGGGGACCGGCCTCTCGGGCGGGGCCCTCCCCCGGGCCGACGGCGTGCTGCTCGTCACCAGCCGGCTCCGCACGCTGCACGAGATGCGTCCCGAGGACCAGCGGGCCGTCGTCGACCCCGGTGTCAGCAACCTCCAGGTCAGCAAGGCCGCCAACCCCCTGGGCTACTACTTCGCGCCCGATCCCAGCAGCCAGCAGATCTGCTCCATCGGCGGCAACGTGGCCGAGAACTCCGGGGGTGCGCACTGCCTCAAGTACGGCTTCACCGCCAACCACGTGCTCGCGCTCGACCTGGTCACCCCCTCGGGCGCGGAGGTCAGGCTGGGCACCGAGGCGCCGGACCCGCCGGGCTACGACCTCGTGGGAGCCTTCGTGGGCTCCGAGGGCACCCTGGGCGTGGCGACCCGGGCCGTCGTGCGGCTGACCCGGCTGCCGGAGGAGGTGCGCACCGTCCTGGCCGGCTTCGGGACCATCGACCAGGCGGGGGCAGCCACGAGCGCGATCATCGCCGCCGGGATCGTGCCGGCCGCGATCGAGATCATGGACGCCCTGGCGATCGAGGCGGCCGAGAAGGCGGTCTCGTGCGGCTACCCGGCCGGTGCGGGCGCCGTGCTGGTCGTCGAGCTGGACGGGGCCGCGGAGGAGGTCGGGCACGAGTTCGACCTGGTCGAGCAGATCTGTGCCGACGAAGGGTGCTTCGAGTTCCGGATGGCCACCGACGCCCTCGAGCGGGCCGAGATCTGGAAGGGCCGCAAGTCGGCGTTCGCGGCCGTCGGACGGATCTCGCCGGACTACATCGTGCAGGACGGGGTCGTTCCCCGGACGGCGCTGCCGGAGGTGCTGCGGGAGATGTCCCGGATCAGCGCCGAACGGGGCGTGCGGGTGGCCAACGTCTTCCACGCCGGCGACGGCAACCTGCACCCGTTGGTCCTCTTCGACGCGGCCGAGGAGGGTGCCACGGAGCGCGCGGAGGAGGTGTCCGGGATGATCCTGGACCTGTGCATCCAGCACGGGGGGTCGATCACCGGCGAGCACGGGGTCGGGGCTGACAAGGCCCGCTACATGCCACGGATGTTCACCGAGGACGACCTGGACACGATGCAGCTCGTGCGCTGCGCCTTCGACCCCGAGGGCATCGCCAATCCCGGCAAGATCTACCCGACGCCGCGGCTGTGCGGCGAGCGGCCCCGGGTGGTCCAGGGCGCGCACGCCCTGGCCACCGACGGCGTGGAGCTGTTCTGATGGACATCCTGGAGCAGCTCGCCGGCACCTGCGCCGTCCGCCGGGCCGAGCCCGAGGACCACGTGGACGGGGTGCCCGCCCGGGTCGTGGCCCGACCGGGTTCGACGCAGGAGACGGCGGACCTCCTGCGGACCTGCCACGCCCACGGACTGGCGGTCGTCGTGCGCGGTCACGGGACCAAGCTGGCCTGGGGCCTGCCGCCGGAGCGGCTCGACGTCATCCTCGAGACCACCGCGATGGACGATCTGGTCGAGCACTCGCGCGGTGATCTGATCGCCACGGCCGGGGCGGGGATGCCGCTGGAGCGGCTCTCCCGGCGGCTCGCCGAGGGCGGGCACCAGCTGGTCCTGGACGACCTGGTGGGCGAGGTCGCCGCCGTCGGCGCCGGGGCGGGGACGGACGGGCACGGTTCCACCCTGGGTGGCGCCGTGGCGACCAACCTGTGCGGTCCCCGCCGGATGTGGACCGGGTCGGTGCGCGACCTCGTCATCGGCGTCCGGTTCGTCCGGGCCGACGGGACGGTCGCCAAGGCCGGCGGCAAGGTGGTCAAGAACGTGGCCGGCTACGACCTGAGCAAGCTGCTCACCGGGTCGTTCGGCACGCTGGCCGTGGTCACCGAGGTGACGGTGCGGCTGCATCCGCTGCCGGAGGCCCAGCGCTGGGTGAGCCTGCGGGTCCCCGCGGACGCGCTGGCCACGGTCCTGGGGTCGGCCGTCCACTCCCAGACCGTCCCCCAGGCCCTGGAGGTGCACGCGCGCCCCGGTGCCGACCACGAGGTGGCGGTCCTCCTGGGTGGCACCTCCGGCGGGGTGCAGGCCCGGGCCTCCCGGCTCGCCGAGCAGCTGGCGCCGCACGCGTCCGGGGCCGGATCGTCCGTGGAGGTCTCCGAGCGCGCGCCGGACTGGTGGGCGCGGCCCGCCGCGGCCGGGCAGGACGCCCGCCCCGTGCTCGTGCGCACCACGGCCCGCATCTCCGGGGTCGCCGAGCTGGTCGCGGTGGCGCTCGCCCAGGGGATGACCGTGACCGGGTCAGGGGGCGTGGGCGTGCTGCACGCCCTCCTGCCCGGTGACCACGAGCCCGAGCGTGTCCGGGCCGCCGTGGACGCCCTCCGCGCCACCAGCGAGAGGCTCGGGGGCTCCACCGTGGTGCTGGACGCACCGCCCGGCGTCAAGAGGGTCGTGGACAGCTGGGGCGACGTGCCGGCCGTGGACCTGATGCGTCGTGTCAAGAACGAGTTCGACCCCACCCGGGCGCTGGCGCCCGGACGCTTCGTCAAAGGACTGTGATGGACCGCCCCCGCCCCCGCCCGACCATGTCGCCGGCGTCGACGAGCCTGCCGACGACCACGCAGCCCGCCCGCGTGCCGTCCGCGCAGGCCGTCACGCACCTGGGGATGCCGACCGTGCCCGGCGGGACCTCGCGCGTGGCGGCGGACCCCGCGTTCGACGACCACCGGACGCCCAGCATCGAGCTGCTCGACGACTGCGTGCACTGCGGCTTCTGCCTGACCACCTGTCCGACCTACCAGCTGTGGGGCGAGGAGATGGACAGCCCACGGGGTCGGATCGACCTCGTCCGGGCCGCCCGGGAGGGAGCTCCGCTGACCACCTCCACCGTGGCCCACCTGGACGCCTGCCTGGGCTGCATGGCGTGCGTCACGGCCTGTCCCTCGGGGGTGCGCTACGACCGCATCCTGGAGACGACCCGGGCACAGATCGAGCGGCGGGTCGAGCGGCCCGCCCGCGACCGCGCCCTGCGCTCCCTCATCTTCGGGCTGTTTCCGCACCCACGACGGCTGCGGCTGCTGCGGGGTCCCCTGCGGCTGGCCCAGCGGACCGGCGCCCTGCGGCTCGTCGGGCGGACCGGTCTCGTGGGCCGGGTCAGCCCCGAGCTGGAGGTCATGCAGTCCCTGGCCCCCCCGCTGGGTCCCCGCGTGGAGGTGCCGGAACGCACCCCGGCCGTCGGGCCGCGGCGTGCGGTCGTGGGGATGCTCACGGGCTGCGTCCAGCGCGAGTTCTTCGGCGAGGTCAACGCGGCCACCGCCCGGGTGCTCGCGGCGGAGGGCTGCGACGTGGTCGCGCCCCGTCGCCAGGGCTGCTGCGGCGCCCTGTCGGTGCACACCGGCCGGGAGGAGGAGGGGGCGCAGTTCGCCCGCCGGCTCATCGACACCTTCGAGGAGGCCGGCGTCGACAGCGTCGTGGTCAACTCCGCCGGTTGCGGCTCCACGATGAAGGAGTACGTCCACCTGCTCTCCGACGACCCCGAGTACGCCGAGCGGGCCAGGGTCTTCAGCGAGAAGGTGCGCGACCTCTCCGAGATCCTCATCGAGCTCGGCCCCGTCGCCCCCCGCCACCCGGTGGGAGCCGCCCGACGGGCCGGCGAGGACGACGACCCGGCCGGTGCGACCGAGGTGGTGATCGCCTATCACGACGCCTGCCACCTCAGGCACGCCCAGCAGGTCGTCAACCAGCCGCGCGAGCTGCTGCGCGGGATCCCGGGCGTGCGCCTGGTCGAGATCCCGGACGCGGAGATCTGCTGCGGCTCGGCGGGGGTCTACAACATCCTCAACCCCGAGCCGGCCGCCGAGCTCGGGGACCGCAAGGCCGCCAACATCCTCTCCACCGGGGCCGAGCTGCTCGTCACCGCCAACCCGGGCTGCCTCATGCAGATCAGCCAGGCGCTGGAACGGGCCGGACGGCCGGTTCCCTTCGTGCACACCGCCGTGGTGCTGGACGCCTCCATCCGGGGCGGACGGCTGCTCTGACCGACCCGGCCCCGCGCGGCACCACCCGACCCCACGCGGGACGCCGCCCCGCCCGATCGGTGCGGGCGGGGCGGCGTCGTCCGGGGGCCGCGACGGTGGTCAGCGCGGTGTCTGCACCTGCGGGATCTTCTTGTCCCGGTTGACCATCCACACCACGAGGGCGGCGAGGAGGGCCACCAGCAGGATGAGCTGGATCAGCCCGGGGTTGAAGCCGATCCCGTAGATCCACAGGAAGCTGACTGCGCCGCCGACGAGACAGTAGTAGGCGGTGATCAGGACCGTCTTGCGGATGAGGTCGCCCTCCCGGCCCAGCAGACCCACGGTCGCGGACGCTGCCACGATGTTGTGGATGGCGACCGGGTTGCCGGCGGCCCCGCCGACGGCCTGGGCGGCCACCACGCTCTCCGGGGCCACCCCGATCTCGTTGCCGGTCGCGAACTGGAAGAGTGCGAAGGTCAGGTTGCTCACCGTGTTGGACCCGGCCACGAACGCGCCCAGCGCGCCGATCCACGGGGCCACCAGGGGCCAGTTGGCACCGGCCACGGCGGCCGCGCCCTCGGCCAGGGTCACCGGCATCGAGGCCAGCTCGGAGTTGGTGAAGTCCGGACCGGACCGGATGAGCAGCCGCACCAGCGGCACCGCGAAGCCGAGCGCGACGGCGGTGCCGAGCAGCTGCTTGGCGGCCACCGACCAGGTCGCAGCGATCTGCCTGCCGTTCATCTTGTGCAGGCCGTAGGTGAGCAGTCAGGTGACGATGAAGACCGTGACGGGGCTGTAGAGCCACTGCCAGGACGTGCTGATCTCGGTGCCCAGGATGTTGTTGAAGGGGATGGGGACCCACGGAGCCTCCGAGCGGAGGGCGTTGGTC
>DATISK010000077.1:0-4266 GCA_035581545.1 Ornithinimicrobium sp.
GGACGAGCGGGTGCTCGGCGGTTACGGCGGCTTCGCCTCGACCCTGCTGCGGATCGGGGCGAGCGGGGTGGTCGCGCCCCTGTGGAACATCGACGACGTCGTCGCGGCCGAGGTGGCCCGCGACGTGTATGCGGCGACCCTCGGGCCCGCCGGCGCGACGGACGGGGAGGGTCTGGTCGCCGTCGCCGAGGCGCTGCGGCGCGTCCGCGCGCGGTACACCGAGGAGGCGGTGCGGGCCGGGACCCCCGGCGTCGGCGCGACCCTGGTCGCCTTCCAGGTCTTCGCCCACCCCAGGCTGCGGCTGCGCCGGGCCGGCTGAACGCCATACCCCGCAGGACCCCACCAGAGGAGACGACATGTCCGAGCCCCTCCGTCCCGAAGGCATCCCCGTCCACGTCGGTGACGTCGTCCTGACCACCCCCGGCCTCTCCGGGGAGGCAGAGGTGCACCCGCCGGCCAGCCCCGGCATGCGGTCGGCGGAGGTCGCCACCGTGGACCTGCAGGAGGCCCTCGCGGGCGCCGACCTGCAGGAGCAGCTCACCGTCGAGATCGCCGGACCCGCCGAGCTGGACGACCGCGGGGGTTCCCGGGCTGGCGGGGGCGGGAACGAGATCACCGTCGAGGTCCCGGGCCCGGGGGAGGGGAACGGTCAGGTGCTGCTCTACGCGGCCGAGGACGGGTCGCTGACCTGGCACTACCCCGACTCGGTCCTCCCGGAGGAGGTGGCCACGCGGGGCGGAGAACGACGGACCTACCGGATCCCGCGGGCGGTGGTCGCACCCGAGGCGGCGGAGGGGACCTCGCGGGGGCTGCTCGGTGCCCTGGGCTCCAAGCTGCTCAAGGTGCTGGTCTTCCCGCTCCTGGAGCCTGCCCTCGGTCGGGCCGCCAACACCTTCGCCAGCCGGTGGGAGGCGAGGAACCGTCCGGCGCTGGTCCGGTGGTACGGACCGGACACCGCCCTCCTCGCATCGACGGAGTCGACCCCGCTCACCCGCGAGGACTGGCGGTCGCTGCGCGACCGGCCGGTGCTCCTCCTCGTCCACGGCACCTTCTCCTCGGCGCGTGGTGGCTTCGGGGCGATGCCGGTGGAGACCCTGTCCGCGCTGCACGGCCGCTACCAGGGTCGCGTCCTGGCCTGGGAGCACCCGTCGGTGTCACTGACCCCGCGGGAGAACGTCGGCTGGCTGGCGGGCGAGCTGCGGGAGGCCCGCGGACTGACCCTCGACGTCGTGACCCACTCCAGGGGCGGCCTGGTCGGCCGTGCGCTGGCCGAGCGGGGGAGGGAGCTCGGGCTCGACGCCAGCATCCGGGTCCGCACGCTGGTCATGGTGGCTCCGCCCAACGCCGGCACGGCGCTCGCCGACAAGCAGCACGTGCGCGCCCTGCTCGACCGGGTCACCAACCTCGTGCAGTTCGTCCCGTCGGCCGGCGTCGGCGACGTGCTCGGACCGGTCCTCGAGGTGGTCAAGCAGGTGGCGGTGGGGGCGTTCGGCGGTCTCGAGGGGATCATGTCCATGGACCCCGGTGGCGAGGAGCTCAGGGACTTCAACCGCTCGCCCGGCACGGACGCGGCCTACCGGGTCATCACCGCGGAGTTCGAGCCGCCGCCGGGTTCCTCGCTCGGACGCATCGCCCGCGACGCGGGGACCGACCTGGTCTTCGGCCGGGTCGCCAACGACCTCGTGGTGCCGACGCAGGGCGCGTGGGACCTGCCGGACACGCAGGGCTTCCCCGTGACGGAGCGGCTGGTGCTGGACGCCAGCCTGGGTGTCGACCACGGCACGTTCTTCGGGCGGGAGGACGTCGGGCACCGGCTGCTGGAGTGGCTGCCCGGCTGAGACGTACGCGCGGACGCGGAGCGGTCGTCCTGCTGCCGCGGGTCCGACCTCAGTCGGAGGTGCTCCGTCCGGCCTCCTCGGCGACCCGGTGGGCCCGGCGTCGCCCGGCCAGCTCGGCGGCCATCTCGGGGTCGTCCTGGACCAGGTAGACCAGGCCGCAGTCCTGGGGCCCGGTCGCGCCCGGGAAGCACACCGTGCAGGGCTCGCCCACGCGGACGGGGCAGCGGGGGACCGGTCGGCGACCACGGGTGCTCACGTGGGGGACAACGTCCCGGCGGGCGGACGTCATCCCACCTCCTGGTGGGGGCACCGACCCGGCGCCGCCCTCAGGCTGCCAGCTGCAGGGTGGTGATGCAGGTCGGGCTGCCCTCGGTGGTGGCGAAGGGCACGCTGCCGGTGGCACCGTCGTGCTCCACGTGGATGGTGCCCTCGAGGTCGCGCGGCACCCAGAAGCCCACGAACCCGTTGCTGTAGGTCGTCGTCGTCTCCTCGACCACGACCGTCCCGTCGTCGGCGACGATCCGCACGGTGACCTCCTCCTCGGCCAGCTCGCCCTGGCAGGTGGCCAGGGAGTGGTAGTAGCACTCGTGCGTCTGCTCGCGGAACGGGGCGACCGAGACGTAGAACTGGTCCTCCGGCAGCTCGAGCGCGACCTCCTCCTGGCCGTCACCGACGAGCAGCACGTCCTCGCGGACCGAGGCGGTCAGCGGCAGGGGCCGGGCGGCGCTGCTGGCGTCGAGCTCCTCGACGATGGTCCGCGCGTCCTTGCCGGCCAGGTCCACGCGTTCGAGCAGCGCGTCGGCGGAGGCCTGGTCGCTGCTCTGGGCGGTGCCGGCCGCCGGAGTCGTCCCGGGGTCGGAGGTGGAGCATCCGGCGAGGACCAGGGCGGCGGCCAGGCCGAGGGGGAGGAGGGGGCGGATCGTGCGCATCAGGGGTCTCCCGAGGGTCGGTGCCCGTGCGGGCGTCCGGGCCTTGAACTCGATTACTACGATTAGTCGGAGAACATCAGGGAGGGTGGTGTGGCGTCCGTCACGGCGTCGGCCGGTCACCCGACGGCACCCGGGCTCAGACCTGCCCGCCCAGCGCCAGGAGCGCGTCCACGTCCAGCAGGGTGATCCGCCGACCGGGGCCGAGGGTGACCACCCCGGAGTCGCTGAGACGGCGCAGCTGCCGGCTCAGCGACTCCGGGGTCGTGTCCAGCAGCGAGGCGACGTCCTTCTTGGCCAGCGGCAGCTCGACCTCGAGCCGCTCCCCGGACCGGTGCGCGGGCAGGGAGAGCAGGTGGTCCGCCAGCCGGGCGGAGACGTCGGAGGAGATCGCCGCGCCCAGCCGCTCCTCGGTGCGCGTGAGGCGACGGCTGAGCGTCTGCAGCATGCGCAGACCGATGCTGGGGTGGCGACCGACGAGCTCGTGCAGGTCCTGGTGGCGGAACACGCACAGGCTCGTGGCCTCCACGGCGCTGGCCGCGTGGTCCGGACGGCCCCCGTCCAGGAAGGCGGTCTCACCCACGAAGTCGCCAGGTCCGAGGACGCGGACGATCTGCTCGTGGCCCTCGGCCGTGACGCGGGAGATCTTCACCCGTCCGGTGTGCACCACCATCAGCTGGGAGACGTCCTCACCGGGGGTGTAGACCAGCTCGTCCCGCCGCAGCGTGGTGGGCCGGGCCACGGTCGCGACCTGCTCCTGCTCCGCGCGGGTCAGCCCCTGGAAGAGGGGGACCCGGGCCACGCACAGGCCGTCCTCGTGGACGGGAAGCAGCCGTCGGCCCGTGGGCGGGCCGGTGGGTCGGGCCTGGTCGTCCTCTGGGACAGCGTGCATGACACCTCCTGCGGACCAGTATCCCTGTCGTGGACCCACCCTCCCGACGTGCCTCGTCCGGGGTAGCGGTCCACACTGGAAGGACCCCGACCCCCCAGGAGGACACCATGAGCGGAGACCTTGAGCACCAGCGCGCCGAGGCCCGGGAGGAGCTCTCTCCCCAGGGCGCCGGCATGGGTATGGACGAGGAACCCACCACGTTCGAGCCGGAGGAGGACCCGGACGCCGTCGAGGACGACGACCCCGACCGGGTCCTGCCGGACGAGGAGCGGGCCGTGGGCGACGCCGAGACCGAGGACGAGCGGCTGCTGCCGGACGGTGAACGTCGGGTGCCCGACCTGGCTCCGGACCTGGACGCACCGGACTGAGCGCGGCGCCCTGCCCTGACCGGGGTGCTCCTCAGGAGTCCGTGTCGACGACGGCACCCAACGACCCGGCCAGGGCCAGGGCGCCCCTGAGGTCGAGGCGGACACCACGGACCCGGGCGTCCTCGAGATCCGTCCCCACGAGCTCGCACCCCCGCAGGTCGGCCCCCTCCAGCCGCACCCGCCGGAGCACGGCACCGCCGAGGTCGCTGCCCCGCAGGTCGGTCCCGCGCAGATCGGCCCCC
>DATISK010000078.1:0-10648 GCA_035581545.1 Ornithinimicrobium sp.
CAGCGCCAGGACCACCACGCTCCGCCACCCGCCCACACGAGCGAGGCTAGGGGTGCCGGGTGGTCCGGCGCGTCCGCCTTGCGGTGGACCCTGCCTCCACCCTCGCGCGACCGCCCACCCACCGGGCGGGACATCCGGGCGGTGCGTCCCGGTGGACGCGCAGGAGCAGGAACCGGCGGGACGGTGGAGGTCCGACCCCTCCCGAAGGAGCTCATCATGAAGGCACGCACCCTGGGCGCCCTCTCCCTGATCGCCATGCCCGTCGTCATCACCGCGGGGGACCTGCTCCGGCTCGGCGTCGAGTCGCAGACCACCGGGGACGGGTCGACCCTGACCAGCGTCGTGAGCCAGCTCGAGGCGGTCGAGGAGAACCGCGTCGCCTGGGAGATCGTGTCCTGGTCCTTCTACGCCGGCGCCCTGCTCACGATCCCGATGACGCTGCTGCTGTGGCACCTCGCCGTCGGCCGGGCCCCGGTCTGGGCGTGGGTGGGCGGGGTGCTGGGCGCCTGCTCGGTCGTGGGCCAGGTCGCCCACCTCATGGGCTACTTCGGGTCGCTCGGCGCGCTGTCCACCCTGGCCGACCGCGACGCTGCCGCGGCGGCCCACCTGGCACTGGGGCAGGACCTGTTCTCCCTGGCGGTCTTCGCCCCCTACCTGCTCGGTCTGCTCCTCGCTCCGGCCGTCCAGGCCGTCGCGCTGCGGCGGGCCCGGGTGATCCCGCTGTGGGCCGCGCTGTCGGTGGGCGCCGGCGCCGCGCTCTTCGCGGTCTTCGCCGGTCAGTGGTGGGCGAGCGTCGCCTGGTGCGTCGGTCTGCTGCTCGGCCTCCTGCCCGCGGCCCGGGCAGCCGTCGTGGAGCAGCCCACCGGTGGCGTCGTCGAGGGGCGTCCGCGCTACTCCGGGCGGCCGGCCAGCCCCGTCTCGTAGGCGGTGATGACCATCTGCACCCGGTCGCGCAGGTCGAGCTTGTGCAGGATGCGGCCGATGTGGGTCTTCACCGTCGGCTCGGCCAGGTAGAGCTCGGCGGCGATCTCCCCGTTGGTCAGCCCCCGCCCCACGGCCCGCAGCACCTCCCGCTCACGGTCGGTGAGCGGAGCCAGCCTCGCCTGGGCGGCCCGGTGCTCGGCGGCCCGGGCGAGCGCCAGGTCCCCGTCGGGCAGCTGCGGGACGAAGCGCTCCAGCATCCGCCGGGTCGTCGACGGGGCCATGGCGGCGTCGCCCTCGTGCACCGCGTGGATGGCCGCCAGCAGCTCGGCCGGCCCGGCGTCCTTGAGCAGGAAGCCGGCGGCACCGGCCCGGAGCGCGGCGAAGACGTACTCGTCCAGGTCGAAGGTGGTCAGCACGAGCACCTTCGGTGCCTCCACCGCGTCCCTGATCCGCCGCGTCGCCTCGACCCCGTCCATCCTCGGCATCCGGATGTCCATGAGCACCACGTCCGGACGGGTCGCGGCCACCCCGTCGACCGCCGCCAGGCCGTCGGCGGCCTCCCCGACGACCGTCATGTCGGGCTGGGCGTCGAGCACCATCCGGAAACCGGCCCGGACCAGCTCCTGGTCGTCCACGAGGAAGAGCCGCACGGGCTGGTCGGTCATGCCGCCCCTCCCCGGCCGGGAAGCGGTGCCCCGGTCGCGGTGGTCGCACGGTCCTGCGTCGGGATCGTCGCCACCACCTCCCAGCCGCCGCGCTGCCGCGGACCGGCGTGCACGGTGCCGCCGAGCACCTCGACCCGCTCGGTCATCCCCCGCAGCCCGTTGCCCCCGGCGCCGTCGGACGAGCCGGAGGAGCCGCCCCATACCCCGTCCGTCGCCTCCCCGGGCGTCCCTGCGCCTCCGTCGTCGCAGACCCGGACGAGCAGGACGGCAGGGGTGCGCAGCAGGTCCACGTCGACGGTCGCCCCCTGCCCCGCGTGCTTCATGGCGTTGGTCAGCCCCTCCTGGACGACGCGGTAGGCCGCCAGGTCGGCCTCCCGCGGCAGGTCCTCGACCCCGCCCCGCACCGCCAGGTGGACGGGCACCCCGGAGTCGCGCACCCGCTGGACGAGGTCGTCCAGGGACGCCAGCCCCTGGGTCGGCTCCAGCTCGGCGGCCGACCCCTCGTCACGCAGCACGCCCACGAGGCGGCGGGTGTCGGACAACGACTCCCGGGCGGTCCCGGCCAGGGTCTCCAGGGTCTGCGCGGCCCGTTCCAGGGCGGCCCGGTCGGGGCCGATCGCCGGCGGCTCCGCCAGCGCCCGGCGCGCGGCGTAGAGCGCGCCGTCGGCCTGGACCACGACGACGGCCAGCGAGTGCGCCACGACGTCGTGCATCTCCCGCGCGATCGAGGCCCGCTCGGACTGCGCGGCCAGCCGGGACCGCTGGGCCTGGTCCCGGGCGAGGGCGGCACGTTGCTGCTCCAGCCGGGCGATGACCGCCTGCCGCCGTCTGACGACGTCGCCCAGCACCCAGGCGACCGCGACGAACAGTCCGATGAACGTCCCCTGGATGACGACGACCACGAGGGACCGGGTGGCGTCGTCCGGGTACTGCACCGACCAGTCCAGCGCCGCGACGAACGCCCCCACCAGCCCCAGGCCGAGCACGACCAGCGAGTCCCGGCGGGTGCCGTACGCCGCGGCGGCGTAGACCGCCGCGAGCACCGCCACGTTGGCCGGGTGCGGTCCGTCGGTGGTGACCACCTGCAGCAGGCAGGCCGCGGCCACACCCAGCGCCGCCGGCAGCGGACGGCTGCGCCGCCACAGCAGGGGCACCACCTGCAGGATCCCCAGCAGGAGCATCCCGAACCCGGCGACGGCGCTGGAGACGAACACCCAGGCCAGCAGCCCGCCGACGACGAGCAGCTCGGGCCACCAGGACCGGTCGCGCAGGCGTCCGCCGCCCCACAGCGCCTGCCACGACTCGCGCGCGGCCTCCGTCGTCACCCTCACCCCCGCAGCGTAGGTCGGCGGCGGGTGCGGGCGCGTCATACCTGGGGCCCGCCCCGCCCGCCGGCGCGTCGGACCACGGTATGAGGCGGGCGAGGGCGGTGCGGGTCGACGGCTCCGCGCTCGGTCAACCGGTGGTGTCCGCGGCCGCAGCACCCGCGGCCACCGCATCGGCGGCCGCGTCGCCGCGCACCAGGCCGACCACCTCGCCGTGGCGGGGCACGACGGCGTTCCAGTCGAGCTCCTCGCCGATCCGGGCGGCGAAGTGGCGGGCGACGTCCTGCTCCCCGTGGGTGACGAACACCGCCTCCGGCTCCTGGCCCAGGTCGCGCAGCCAGTCGATGAGGTCCGAGGCGTCGGCGTGCACGGAGAACTCCTCGTCCCGGACGACCTCGGCCCGCACCCGGACGTAGTGGCCGTTGATCTTCACCGCCCGCGCGCCCTCCTCGATGCTGCGGCCGCGGGTGCCGGCGGCCTGGTAGCCGGTGAGGATCACCGTGTTGCGGGCATCGGGCAGCAGCCGCGCGAGGTGGTGCAGGACCCGGCCACCCTCGGCCATCCCGGAGGAGGCGACGATGATCATCGGGTCGAAGCGGCGGTTCAGCGCCCGTGACTCCCGGGAGGTGGACGCCTCGATCAGCTCGGGCATGCCGGTGAAGTCGTCCACGTCGACGTCCTCGCGCAGCTCGTCGAGGGTCTCGTCGCGGTAGACGTCCAGGGCCTTCAGCGCCATCGGCGAGTCGACCACGACGGGCACCTTCGGGATCCGGCCCGAGCGCATGAGCTCGACCAGCACCTTCAGGACCAGCTGGGTGCGGTCCACCGCGAACGCGGGGATGACGACCAGGCCTCCCCGGGCCAGCGTGCGGCCGACGGCCTGCGCCATCGGCTCGTGCTCGACCTGCGGCTCGGGGTGCTCCCGGTCGCCGTAGGTGGACTCGCAGACCACGAAGTCGGCCGCCGGCGGGGTGCCGCGCGCCTTGAGCAGCGGGTGGTCGTGGCGGCCGAGGTCGCCGGAGAACAGCACGCTCGTGCCCTCCGCGGCGAGCCGCACGCTGGCGGAGCCGAGGATGTGACCGGCGCGGGTCCAGCGGGCCACCAGGCCCCCGCCGAGGTCGACGTCCTCGTCGAAGGCGACCGTGCGGAAGAGCGGCAGCGTCTGCTCCACGTCGTGCACGTCGTAGAGCGGCCGGGGGTCCTCGTGCTTGGACCAGCCGCCGCGCCTGGCCTCCTCGGCCGCCTCCTCCTGCAGCTTCCCGGCGTCGCGGAGCACGATCTCGGCCAGGCGACGGGTGCCCTCGGTGGCCCACACCGCGCCGTCGAAGCCCTGGCGGACGAGGGCGGGCAGGTAGCCCACGTGGTCGTTGTGCGCGTGCGTGAGCACGACGTCGGTGATCGTGCCCGGGTCGACCGGGAACTCCTCCCAGTTGCGCAGCCGCCACTGCTTCTCGCCCTGGAAGACGCCGGCGTCGACGAGGACGCGCCGCTCACCCCCGCGCCCGTCGCCGCCCCCCGTCCCCGGCCCGACCGTGACGAGGTACTTGGACCCGGTCACCGTCCCCGCGGCCCCCAGGAAGGTCAACGTCACACTCCGTCGTGCCATGCTCCGACCCTCCCACACCCCGCCCCCGTGCGGCAGGGGCGCGGGACGGGTGTGGCCACGATCACGCACCCGCCGGGCGGTGACCGGGTCCCGCTAGCTGAACTGGCCCTCGATCCGTGCCAGCTCCTCCGGAGTGAGCTCCAGCTCGACCGCCCGTGCGGAGTCGGTGATCGATGCCGGTCGGCTGGCGCCGGGGATCGGGATCACGTGCTCGCCCAGCGACAGCTCCCAGGCCAGCACGACCTGCTGCGGGCTCACGCCGCGGTCCTGGGCCAGCTCGTGGAACACCGGGTAGGTCCGGCCGACCTCCTTGCTGGCCGCCCCGGTGCCGCCCAGCGGGCTCCACGGCAGGAAGGCCACCCCGTGGTCGCCGCAGTGCTCCAGCGTGTCGCGGGAGCAGCGGAAGCGGGGGGAGAACTCGTTCTGCACGCTGGCCAGCCCACCCTCGCCGAGCACCTCCAGCGCCACGTCGATCTCCTCGACGTCGGCGTTGGAGATGCCGACGGCGCGGATCTTGCCCTCCTCCTGGAGGTCCTTGAAGGTCTGCACGACCTCCCCGTAGATCCGCCAACGGTCGGGCCGGTGCCACTGGTAGAGGTCGATGACCTCCCGGTCCAGCGCCCGCAGGGAGGCCTCCACGGCGCGCCGCAGGTAGGCCGGCGAACCGTCCCGGCCCCACGTCCCGCCCTCGCCCCGGGTGATGCCGCCCTTGGTGGCGACCACCACGTGGCTGGTGTCCCCGTAGGAGCGCAGCGCCTCGGCGACGATCCGCTCGTTGTGCCCCATCGTGTCCCAGGACGGGGCATAGATGTCCGCCGTGTCGATGAACGTCACCCCGGCGTCGAGGGCGGCGTGGACGGTCGCCACGGCGCGGTCGTGCTCGGGGCGCTCGTTGGCGCCCATCGACAGCGGCATCGCGCCGAGGCCGACGGCGGAGACGGTGAACGGTCCGAGGGTCCGGGTCTGCACGGGGTTCCTCCTGGTGGCCGAGCCGGGCTCGGTCGGGGCTGGGGCGGGGAGTGGTCGGGTATGAGGCTGGGGCGAGGGTATGCGGTGGAGCGGGCCGGTCGGCCGGCTCAGGGGCGGGGGTCGTCCTGGTCGTCCGCGGGGCGGAGGCCCCCGGGCAGCCGCAGGTCGCCGCCCTGCTCCATCTGCTTGGCCAGCGACAGCATCATCACGCCGCCCAGCACGTCGATGACGCCGATGCCCAGGATGAACCAGGTCAGCAGGCCACCCTCGCCGGAGGTCAACCGGAAGACGCCGAGCATGGTGAGGATCGCGCCGATGCCGAGGTAGAGGTAGGCCCTGCGCCGCAGGGTCTTGGGGTTCCGGCGGGGGTCGGGGCGGTCCTCCTCGCCCTCCGGCGACGCCGCATCCTCGGGCCGGCCCGCACCGTCGTCCCCCACCGCACCGTCCAGAGCCTCCCCGTGCCGGGCTCCCCGGTCCGCTCCGGCGACGGACGCACCAGCGCCGGCTCCGGTGGCGTCATACCACTCGTCGTCCCCGTCACCCTGCTCGCGGGGGTCGGTCCCGCCGCCCTCCGCGGCGAGCCGGCGCGCCTCCGCGTGCCCCGCCTCGTCGTCGAAGAGGCCGTCGAAGCCGCTCCCGCGCTGCGGGTCGTAGGCCTCGTAGCCGGTCTCCTCGGCCACGATCCGCACGGCGTGCCGGGCCCGGTCGTGCAGCTCGGTGCGCGCGGTGTCGCCGCCGTAGGGGAAGGCGACCGAGGCCGAGCGGTCGTAGAGCTCGACCTGCAGGCCGCTGTCCAGCGCGGTCAGCTCGCCGTAGACGTCCCCGCCGAGCTCCTCGGCCACCCACGTCTCGACCGGCTCGGTGAGCTGCTCGCGCACCCGCGCCTCGATCCGGCGGAAGGTCGCCACCCCGGTGTCGAGGTCGGCCTGGGTGACCTCCGGCCCGTCCTGCTCGTCGGCCTCGACCACCTGCTCCCAGGTCTGGCCGGGCTGCCGGGGGTAGAGGAGGATGTCGTAGCTCATGCCCCCATCCTCTCAAGGAGGACGCCGTGACCCGCTATCCCGCCCCGCTGCGCCCCGGGGACGTCGTCGCCGTGACCGCGCCGAGCAGCGGCGTCGCCGCCGACCTGCGGCCGCGGCTGGAGGTGGCCTGCGAGGCGCTGCGCGCCCAGGGGTATGCCGTGCGCCTGGGGGCGTGCCTCGACGGGGACGGCGTCGTCTCGGCCCCGGCGGCCGAGCGGGCCGCCGAGCTGGAGGAGATGCTCTGCGACCCGACGGTGCGGGCGGTCGTCCCGCCGTGGGGCGGCGAGCTGGCCGTCGACCTGCTGCACCTGCTCGACTGGGGCCGGATCGCGGCGGCCGGGCCGACGTGGATGGTCGGCTACTCCGACATCTCCACCGTGATCACGCCGCTGACGCTGCTGACGGGCTGGGCCAGCGTGCACGGGGCCAACCTCATGGACACCCCCTACCGGCAGCCGGAGGGCCTCGTCGCGTGGTGGGACCTGTGCCGGCTGAGCGCCGGGAAGGGAGTGCAGCAGCGCTCGCCGGGACGGTTCCAGGACCGCGTCTTCGTCGACTACGCCCGGCACCCGGGGGCCACCGAGCTGGAGCTGGACGGCGTCGGGACGTGGCAGCGGTGGGACTCCGACGAGCCGGTGGCGCTGACCGGTCGGCTGCTGGGCGGCTGCGTGGAGACGCTGACCAACCTCACGGGGACGCCCTACCTGGACGTGCGGGCCTGGGCCGCCGCCCACGCCCCCGAGGGGGTGCTCCTCTACCTGGAGGCCGCCGGGGCGGACGCGCTGACGGTCGGCCGGCACCTGCACGGGCTGCGGCTCGCCGGCTTCCTCGACCGCGCGGTGGGGGTGCTCGTCGGACGCACGGCGGCGCCGGACGCACCGGGGTACACGCAGCGGGACGCCGTCCTGGACGCGCTCGGCCCGCTCGGGCTGCCGGTGCTCGCCGAGGTGGAGTGCGGCCACGTCGCGCCGCGGATGCCGATGGTCAACGGGGCGCTGGCGACGGCGGAGTGGGCACCGGGGCACGGGGTGCTCCGGCAACGTCTGGTGTGAGGGCGGCCGGAATGCCACACCGCCGACGGCGTTGACCACCGGTATGAAGCGCATCGGCTTTCTCTCCTTCGGCCACTGGACCCCGCACCCCCAGTCGGCGACGCGGTCGGCCTCGGACGTGCTGCTGCAGTCGATCGACCTGGCCGTGGCCGCCGAGGAGGTGGGGGCCGACGGTGCCTACTTCCGGGTGCACCACTTCGCCCGTCAGCTGGCCTCCCCGTTCCCGCTGCTGGCCGCGGTCGGGGCCCGGACGGAGCGGATCGAGATCGGCACCGGGGTGATCGACATGCGCTACGAGAACCCCCTCTACATGGCCGAGGACGCCGGTGCCACCGACCTCATCGCCGGCGGGCGGCTGCAGCTGGGGATCAGCCGCGGGTCGCCGGAGCAGGTGGTCGAGGGCTACCGCCAGTTCGACCACCACCCCGCGGAGGGGGAGACCGACGCGGACATGGCGCGACGGCATACCGCCCGGTTCCTGGAGGTGCTCTCCGGGGAGGGGTTCGCCGAGCCCAGCCCCCGCCCGATGTTCCCCAACCCGCCGGGGCTGCTGCGCATCGAGCCGCACTCGGAGGGTCTGCGCGAGCGGATCTGGTGGGGCGCCGGCACCCGGGCCACCGCCGAATGGGCTGCGGCGCAGGGCATGCACCTGATGAGCTCGACCCTGCTGACCGAGGACGGCGGCGTGCCCTTCCACGAGCTGCAGGCCGACCAGATCCGACGGTTCCGGTCGGCCTGGAGCGCGGCAGGGCACCCCCGCGAGCCGCGGGTCTCGGTGTCCCGCAGCATCTTCCCGCTGGTGTCGGCCGAGGACCACGCCTACTTCGGGCTGGAGCGGCGCAGCACCGACCAGGTCGGGATGCTCGAGGGCGGGCGGGCGACCTTCGGGCGCACCTACGCCGCCGAGCCGGAGGAGCTGGTGCGCCAGCTGGAGCAGGACACCGCGGTCGCCGAGGCGGACACGCTGCTGCTCACCCTGCCCAACCAGCTGGGCGTGGACTACTGCGCCCACATGCTGGAGACGGTCGTCAACGAGGTCGCGCCGGCGCTCGGCTGGCGGTGAGGTCGCGGGTCCGCCGCCGCTACACCTCCAGGGCCCGCACCACCGGGACGCCGACGCGGTAGGGGATGTGCAGCCAGCTGGGTGCGTCGACGAGGGCCAGGTCGGCCCGCTGGCCGACGGCGATCCGGCCGATGTCGGTGCGGCGCAACGAGGTCGCGGCGGTGAGCGTGGCCGCCAGCAGCGCCTCCGCCGGCGTCATCCCCATCTCGCGGACCGCCAGGGCGATCATCAGCGGCATCGAGGAGGAGTAGCAGGTGCCGGGGTTGCAGTCGGTCGCGATCGCCACCTGCACCCCGGCGTCGAGCAGCCGGCGGGCGTCCGGGTAGGGCTGCCGCGTGGAGAACTCCACCCCCGGCAGCAGGGTGGCCACGGTGTCGCTGCCGGCCAGGGCCTCGACGTCGGCGTCGGTGAGGAAGGTGCAGTGGTCCACGCTCGCGGCACCGAGCTCGACGGCCAGCTGCACGCCGGGGCCGGGGCCGAGCTGGTTGCCGTGGACGCGCAGGCCGAGCCCGGCGTCGCGGCCGGCCTCCAGCACGCGGCGGGACTCCTCCCCGTCGAAGGCGTGCGGGCTGGCCGGCTCGCAGAAGACGTCGATCCAGCGGGCGTGCGGCGCGCACGCCGCCAGCATCTCCCCGCAGACCAGGTCCAGGTATGCGGCGCGCCCGGCGGCCGAGCCCCTCGCCTCGGGCGGCACGACGTGGGCACCGAGGTAGGTCACCTCCGCGGTGACCTCCCGGGCCAGGCGCACGGCCTCGACCTCGTCCTGCACCGTCAGCCCGTAGCCGCTCTTGACCTCCACGGTCGTCGTGACCTGGGAACGCATCTCGGAGACGCGCCGCTGCAGGAGGTCGCGCAGCCGGGGCCGGTCCGCGGCCCGGGTGGCCTCCACGGTGACCGCGATGCCACCACCGTCGTAGGGGGTGCCGGACATGCGGGCGGCGTACTCGGCCGAGCGGTCGCCGTCGAAGACCAGGTGGCTGTGGCTGTCGACGAAGCCGGGGACGACCGCACGGCCCTCGAGACCGACCGACCAGTCGGCGGCCGGTGCCCGGCCGGCCGGGCCGACCCACTCGATCGTCGGTGCGCTGTCCTCGCCCCCGCCGCCGATCACCACGGCCGCGTCGCGGATCACCCCGAGCCCGGCGTGCAGCGGGTCGTCGACGGCCCCGTCGACCGCCGCGTCGTTGGTGACGAGCTCGCCGATGCCGGTGATGAGCATGCTCATGTCAGTCGTCCTTCCAGAGGGGGTCGATGGCCTCGTGCAGCAGCCGGGCCACGTCGCCGAGCCGGTGCCGGCCCTCCTGGACGACGACGCTGCCGTCGACGACCACCGTGCCCACGTCGGCGGCGGTGGCCGCGAACAGGATCTGCGCAGGGTCCGACCCGGCGGTGCGCACGGTGTCGTCACGGACGGCGACGAGGTCCGCGCGGGCCCCGACCTCGAGGCGGCCCGCGTCGGCCCAGCCGATGCTCTCCTGCGCGGTGGCCGCGCCGAGCAGCTGCTCCGGCGTGAGCCTGCCCCGCTCCCGGCCGGCGAGCCGTTCGTGCATCTCCAGCGCGCGGGCCTCCTCGATGAGGTCGACGACCGCGTGCTGGTCGGACCCCAGCGACAGCCGGGCACCGGACCGGCGCAGGGCCGACGCCGGCCCGATGCCGTCGGCGAGGTCCCGCTCGGTCGTCGGGCAGAAGCAGGCCCAGGCCCGGTGCCGGCCGAGCAGGCCGATGTCCTCCCCCGTGAGGTGGGTGGCGTGGACGGCGCTCAGGTCCGGTCCCAGGACGCCCTCGGCCTCCAGCAGACCGGTGGGCGTCAGGCCGTGCGCGTCCAGGCAGGCCTGGTTCTCCGCCGGCTGCTCGGAGAGGTGGACGTGCAGGGGCCGCGCCCCCGGCGGCCCGCCGGACCGGGTACCGACGTCTGCGCCGGCGCCGGCGCCGGTCGCGTGCGCGAACGGCCGGCCGCCGAAGCCCGTCCGCACGGCGTCCGCGACGACCGACAGCTGCTCGCGGGGCACCGCCCGGACGGAG
>DATISK010000079.1:0-6977 GCA_035581545.1 Ornithinimicrobium sp.
AGGGACTGCGGGCGACGAGCACGGCCAGCTCGCGGGTGAACCCCACCGCCTCCTCGAGGAGGATCCCCTCCGCCAGCGCTCCCGGACGCCCCACCTGCCCCAGCCAGTCGTCGAGGTCGGCCGCGCGGCGGCACACCCGGACCCCCTTGCCGTCGTAACCGCCGCGCGGCGTCTTGGCGACCACCGGCCAGCCGACCCGCGCGGCGAACTCCTGCACGTCCTGCGCGCTGCGGGCACAGGTCCAGGCCGGACAGGGGATGCCCAGGTCGGTGAGTCGTCGCCGCATCGCCAGCTTGTCCTGCGCGTGCACGAGGGCCTGCGGCGAGGGGTGCACGGGCACGCCGGCCCGGACCAGCTCGTCGAGGACCTCGGCCGGCACGTGCTCGTGGTCGAAGGTCACCACGTCGCAGTGTCGCGCCCAGTCGAGCACCGCCGACACGTCGGTGTGCTCCCCGACCGGGCTGTGCGGCACGACGAGCGCGGCGCTGGCGCTCTCGGACTCCGCGAGCACCGACAGGGTCAGCGACAGGCCGACCGCGGGCGGCTGGCACATCCGGGCGAGCTGTCCGCCGCCGACGATGCCGACGACCGGAAACCCGCCCTCGGCACGCTGGGGCGGGGAGGGGTACGGGGTGGATGCAGGGCTCACGGGGACCGAGCCTATCCAGTCCTCGCGCGTAGACTCCCGCCGTGCCCACCGCCCGCCCGAGCCTGGTCGCCCGCCTGCGTGCGGCGTGGCGGTCGCTGGTGGCCGAGGTGGCCAAGTTCGGCACCGTCGGCGCGGTGGCGTTCGTGCTGGACACGACGCTCTACAACCTGCTGGTGTTCGGGCTGCCCGGGCTGTTCGAGGGGCCGGTGGCCGACGCACCGCTGCTGGGCAAGGTCGTCTCCACGAGCATCGCGACGATGTTCTCCTGGACGGGCAACCGGTGGTGGACCTTCCGCCGGCGCCGCAGCGAGGCGATGGGCCGCGAGCTGGCCCTGTTCGTGTTCTTCAACGCCGTGGGCCTGGGCATCGCGCTCGCCTGTCTGGCCGTCTCGCGCTACCTGCTGGGGCTGGACAGCCAGCTGGCCGACAACGTCGCCGCCAACGGGATCGGGCTGGCGCTGGGCACGCTGTTCCGGTTCTGGGCCTACCGCACGTACGTCTTCCGCGAGGAGCTGGCCGAGGAGGAGCGCGAGGCGCGCCGCGCCGCCGCTCAGGGCGTCTCGGCCAGGGTCAGGTAGAGCGAGAAGATCGGCGGGCTCAGCCGGGTCAGCTCCACCCGGCCCCCCAGCGCCTCGGCCGTCTCGCGGGCGACCGCCAGACCCAGGCCGGTGCCGGCACCGGTGGTCACGGCCCGGTCGAAGACCGAGCGGGACAGCTCCACCGGCACGCCCGGACCCTCGTCGGAGACGGTGAACACGGCCGAGGGCCCGGAGCGGCCGGCGTGCACCCGCACCCGACCCCGGCCGTGCAGCAGCGAGTTCTCGACGAGGGTGTTCAGCACCTGCGAGAGGGCCGAGGCGCTGGCCTCGACGATCATCCCCCGCTCGCTGGACAGGGCGATGTCGCGGCCCTCCTCGGCCAGGGCCGGCGACCACTCGGCGTCCAGCCCCGCCAGCACCTGGTCGACCGAGCAGAGCCCACCCCCCGAGGCGTGCCCGACGCGGGTGCGTCGCAGCAGCTCGTCCACCACCCCCGTGAGCCGCTCGACCTGGCCGATGGCGATGTCGGCCTCCTGCCGGGCGACCGCGGCGTCGTCGGCCTGGGCGATCTCCTCCAGCCGCAGCAGCAGGGCCGCCAGCGGGGTGCGCAGCTGGTGGGAGGCGTCCGCGGCGAAGGATCGCTCCGAGACCAGGGCCCGGGCGAAGGTGGTGTGGTGCCGGTCGACCTCACGGACGATGGCGTCGATCTCCGGGACGCTCTGCGGCCAGGGGCCCGGCTCGACGAACCGCCCCGGTCTCGCCTCGGGGTCGAGGGCGAACCCGCCCGAGGCCATCTCGTCGGCCCGGTGCGCCAGCCGGCGGAGCGGGTCGATCACCCGCTCACCGACGTGGTCGGCCTGCGAGCGGGCGAGCGGCAGGCTGATCCCCACCACCGCGAGCGCCCCGGAGACCACGGCGATGAGCAGTCCCCACCAGGGCACCCCGCCCGGTTCGCCCCCGGTGGCGGCCTGCACCTGGGCGAGGATCCAGCCGATGGCCACGAGCACCCCCGAGACCACGCCGAGGACGGACAGGGCGACCCGCCGGGCGAGCTCGCGGAAGACCGCCCGCACGGTCGCTCAGTCCTGCGGGTCGTTCTGGAACCGGAAGCCGACCCCGCGGACGGTGACGATGTAGCGCGGATCGTGGGCGTCGTCGCCGATCTTGCGGCGCAGCACCGAGACGTGCATGTCGAGGGTCTTGGTCGAGCCGTACCAGCTGTCCCACACCTCCCGCATGAGCACCTCCCGCGGCACCACCCGGCCCTCCTCGCGCATGAGCACGCGGAGCAGGTCGAACTCCTTGGTGGTCAGCCGGACCTCCTCGTCGTGCAGGAAGACGCGGCGGGCGTCCACGTCGATGCGCAGCGACCCGGGGGAGGGTCGGAGCGGAGGCTCCGGCCCGCGCCGCAGCAGGGCGCGGACCCGGGCGAGCAGCTCGCCCAGCCGGAACGGCTTGGAGACGTAGTCGTCGGCCCCGGCGTCCAGCCCGACGACGGTGTCGATCTCGTCCGTCCGGGCGGTCAGCATGAGGACCGGGATGCCGACGCCGGCGTCCCGCAGACCCCGGCAGACCGCCAGCCCGTCGAGGCGGGGCAGCCCCAGGTCGAGCACGAGCAGGTCGTAGACGCCGCTGCGGGCCCCCTCGGCCAGCGCGGCCCGGCCGTCCTCGGCCACGGTCACCTCGTAACCCTCCCGGCGCAGGGCGCGGGCCAGCGGCTCGGAGATGGTCGGGTCATCCTCGGCCAGCAGCACCTTGGTGCTCACGTGGTCCTCCTCCCGTTGGTCCGGCACCCGGCGGGCACCCGGACTGAACAGTATGCGCTGGGTCGGGGCTTCAGTGTCCCGGCCAGCGGGGTGCGCGCTTCTCGGCGAACGCGGCCACGCCCTCCGCACGGTCCCCGCTGAAGGCCGTGGCCCGCCAGGCACCGTCCTCGATCTCCAGGCCGGCGGCCAGGTCGGCGCCCATGCCCAGCCGCATCGCCCGCTTGGCGTTGCGCACGGCGACCGGGGAGTTGGCGGCGATCTGGGCGGCCAGCTCCAGCGCCCGGTCGCGGGCGGCGCCGGCGGCGACCAGCTCGTCCAGGACGCCGAGCCGGTGACCCTCCTGGGCCGTCAGCCGGCGGCCGGTGAAGATCATCGACGCGGCCCGCGACCACCCCACCCGGCGGGTCACCAGCTGGGTGCCTCCTCCGCCGGGCACCACCCCGACACCGACCTCGGGCAGACCGACGGTCGCCTCCTCCCCGGCGACGACCAGGTCGCAGCTGAGCGCGATCTCCATACCTCCTCCGAGGGCGAAGCCCTCGACCGCGGCCACCGCCGGCATCGGCAGGTCGAGCACGGCGCGGTAGGCCTTCCGGGTGACGAGCCGGTGGTCCATCATCTGGGCGTCGGTGAAGCCGTTGCGCTCCTTGAGGTCGGCGCCGACGCAGAAGGCCCGGGGGTGGGTGCTGGTGACGACCACGGCGCGCACGCCGTCGTCGGCCGCCAGAGCGGTCATCGTCGCGGTGATCTCACGGGAGAGGTCGGTGCTGATCGCGTTCATCGCGGCGGGCCGGTCGAGGGCCACCTCGACCACGTGCCCGGCCTCTCCGTGCCGGGTGACCTGCAGCATCGTCGGTACGTCCATGGCTGGCAGGGTAGCGCCCGGCGGCGGGCCATCAGGTCCGGCCCGCCGTGTCCGCCCGGGGCGCCTCCTCAGCCGCCCGTCCGGACGTGCTCCACGTCGCCGGCGTGGTGCACGGTGCGGCCCTGCGGCCCCTCGACGACCAGGGCCCCGTCGGCGTCGACGGTCGAGGCCGTCCCCTCGGTCCGCCCGCCGTCGGGCCGGTGCACCACCACCGGCCGCCCGACCGTGAGGCAGTGCTCGAGGTATGCCGTGCGCACCGCCTCCGTGCGTCCCTCGGCCAGCAGCGCGTGGAGGCGGCCCAGGTGGTGCAGGTAGTCCTCCAGCAGGGCCGGACGGGCGGCGTCCGGCAGGGGTGCGCCACCCCGGGCGAGGCGCCACGAGGTGGCCGTGGGCACGGGCAGCTCGTCCGGGCCGTGGTCGACGTTGAGCCCCACGCCGACCACGACCTGCCCGGTCGGTGCGACCTGCGCGAGGATCCCGGCGAGCTTGGCCCAGGCACGACCGTCGTCGGTGGTGAGGACGGGGTCCTGGACCGCGGCCACGTCGGGACGGAGCGGGGCGAGGACGTCGTTGGGCCACTTGAGCGCCGCGGGCACGGGCCAGCGGCTCCCGGCGAGGGCCCCGACGACGGCCAGCCCCGCGGCGAGGGGGAGCCAGCCCATCCGGGCGGAGGGGACGGCGGGGACCACCGCGGTGATCGCCGTCCCCCGCCCCGGGGGCGACTGCCAGCGCCGACCACGCCTGCCCAGACCCTCGGTCTGGTGGTCGGCGACCACGACCCGTCCGGGCCGGGGGTCACCCAGCGCCTCGGTGTTGGTGGAGCCGATCGACTCGTGCCACTCGGGTGCGGCCCATCGCACGACGGTCATGGGGTCAAGGGTAAGTTCGGACCCATGAGTGAGACCGTCAGCGCCGACCCGCCCGTCGAGAGCAGCGGCGGGGAGCCCGACCTGCGCACGACCGCCGGCCGGCTCGCCGACCTGCGCGCCCGCGTGGACGAGGCCGTGCACGCCGGGTCGGCCAAGGCGGTGGAGAAGCAGCACGCCCGGGGCAAGAAGACCGCCCGGGAGCGGATCGAGGCCCTGCTGGACGAGGGCAGCTTCACCGAGCTCGACGCGTTGGCGCGGCACCGCTCGACCGCCTTCGGGCAGGAGGACAACCGGCCCTACGGCGACGGCGTGGTCACCGGCTACGGAACGATCGACGGCCGGCCGGTCGCGGTCTTCTCCCAGGACTTCACCGTCTTCGGCGGATCGCTGGGGGAGGTCTTCGGCGAGAAGATCGTCAAGGTGATGGACCTGGCGATGAAGATCGGCTGCCCGGTCGTGGGCATCAACGACTCCGGCGGCGCCCGGATCCAGGAGGGTGTCGTGGCGCTGGGGCTCTACGCCGAGATCTTCCGCCGCAACGTCGACGCCTCGGGGGTCATCCCGCAGATCTCGCTGGTCATGGGACCGTGCGCCGGCGGGGCGGTGTACTCCCCCGCGATCACCGACTTCGTCGTGATGGTCGACCAGACCTCGCACATGTTCATCACCGGCCCCGACGTCATCAAGACCGTGACCGGGGAGGACGTGACCTTCGAGGAGCTGGGCGGTGCGCGGACGCACAACTCCACCTCCGGCGTGGCGCACTACATGGCCAGCGACGAGGACGACGCGCTCGGCTACGTCAAGGAGCTGCTGGGCTTCCTGCCGCAGAACAACCTCGAGGACCCGCCCGCCTTCGACGCCGAGGTCGACGAGGAGGTCGACGGCGCGGACGAGGAGCTGAACACGCTCGTCCCGGACTCCCCCAACGTGCCCTACGACATCAAGACCGCCATCACCACGGTCGTCGACGACGGTGACTTCCTGGAGGTGCAGGAGCTCTTCGCCCCCAACATCGTGGTCGGCTTCGGCCGGGTCGAGGGGCGGTCGGTGGGCATCGTGGCCAACCAGCCGATGCAGCTGGCCGGCACGCTCGACATCGACGCCTCGGAGAAGGCCGCGCGGTTCGTGCGCACCTGCGACGCGTTCAACCTGCCGATCCTCACGTTCGTCGACGTCCCGGGGTTCCTGCCCGGCACCGACCAGGAGTTCGGCGGCATCATCCGACGCGGGGCCAAGCTCCTCTACGCCTACGCCGAGGCCACGGTCCCGCTGGTCACGGTCATCACGCGCAAGGCCTACGGCGGCGCCTACGACGTGATGGGCTCCAAGCACCTGGGCGCCGACGTCAACCTGGCGTGGCCGACCGCCCAGATCGCGGTCATGGGCGCCCAGGGTGCGGCCAACATCCTCTACCGCCGCGAGCTCGCCACGGTCGCCGCCGAGGGCGGGGACGTCGAGGCGGAGCGGCAGCGGAGGATCCAGGAGTACGAGGACACGCTCGCCAACCCCTACGTGGCCGCCGAGCGTGGCTACGTGGACGCGGTCATCGAGCCCTCCGAGACGCGGGTGCAGGTGGCCAGGGCCCTGCGCCACCTGCGCTCCAAGCGGTCCAACCGGGCCCCGCGCAAGCACGGGAACATCCCGCGGTGAGCGGCGGGACCGCAGCGGCGGACGGACCGGGGGCCGACCCGGAGCTCGTGGCCGAGGCACCGGTGATCCGGGTCGAGCGCGGCAACCCGACGCCCGAGCAGCTGGCCGCCCTGACGGTGGTGCTGGCCGCGGCCGGTGGTCCGGACGAGCCCGGCAGCACCGGGCGTCGCCGCACGCTGTGGACGGCCCGCACCCGCTTCGCGCGGCCGCGCCCGGCCGTCGGCCCCGACGGGTGGCGGGCCTCGGCGCTGCCCCGCTGACCTCGGGGTCTGGGCGACCCGGGCCGTCAGCTGCCGGCGCGGGTCCGAGCCGCCAACCGGTCCTGATACATCGTCGGCAGGCATCCGGCGGCCAGCACCCTGGCCGCAGCCTCGTCGTCACCCATCGCGGCGGCGAAGGCCGTCCTCATGTCGATGTCGTGGTCCGGCGGCTCGAGGACCTCGATCCGGTCACCCTCCCGCACCGTGCCCGGCGCGACCACCCTGAGGTAGGCGCCGCAGCGACCGCGCTCGGTGAACCGCCTGACCCAGCCCCGCTCCCCCAGGTGGGCGGCGAACGTCGAGCAGGGTTTGCGGGCCACCGAGACCTCGAGGACGACCTCGTCGCCCACGCGGAGCCGCTGGTTGACCAGGAGCG
>DATISK010000080.1:0-6506 GCA_035581545.1 Ornithinimicrobium sp.
CACCGAGGACTGCAACGGGCACGGCACCCACGTGGCCGGGACGGTGGGTGGCAGCACCTACGGGGTGGCCAAGGGCGTGAACCTCGTGCCCGTGCGCGTCCTGGACTGCCGCGGTTCCGGCAGCTGGTCCGGCGTGGTCGCGGGCATGGACTGGGTGGTGGGCGACGCCGACGGTCCGTCCGTGGCCAACCTGAGCCTCGGCGGCGGGGCGAACGCCTCGGTCGACGACGCCGTCGACGGACACCGTGCTGACCGCGGGGTCATGGGCGAGCGACCGGGCCTGCGCGGGGGTCATCGTCGCGACGAAGCCACCCAGAGCCGGCAGGGCCCGTTCCACGTCCAGGCCGCGGGCACGGGCGTCGGCCACGGCCCGCGCGGTCGCGATGCCGACGGCACCGCGCTCCTCGCCCGCCTCGGCACCGGCCTCCAGCAGGACGATGTAGCGCGTCGCCCCGGGGCGCGCGTCGTTGCCGGCAGCGGTGGCCACGGCGGCCGGGGCTGCGGCAAGGGCGAGGACGGAGGCGCCGGCGATCGCTGCCAGTGCCCGGGGTCGGCGGTCGGTCATGGACTGCTCCTCAGGGGTGTGATGTGGGCCACATCGTCGTGGCGCGCCGACAGCATCACCGGGCGCCGAACCGCCGCGCAAGACTCTTGACCAGACCCGTACCCGATCTTGACCGGGCGCTGACCCGGAGCCGGTCCGGGAACGACCGGCGCCGGTGGCCGCAGTGTCGCGGGTCCAGGGCCAGGTCCAGGTGCAGCCCTGCCTCAGCGGCGACGCACGAGCACCGCGGCGGTCAGACCGGGCACCACCAGGCGGCCGGTGCGGGGATCCCACCGGCTGGATCGCACGACCGGGTCGAAGCCCTCCTGCTGCACGGCCGACAGCTCCCAGTGCTGGCCGGCCAGCCCGGGAAGCCGCGGCACCTGCTCCTCCCGGGAGGCGTTGAGGACGACCAGCAGCCCCGAGGACACCGGGTCGACCGGCGCACCGACCAGGTCGTCCACGAGCATGACCACGAGGTCCGGTCGCCCCTGCGGACCGGACAGCGGGAAGGAGACCTTGGTCCGGATCCGCTCCCCCGTCCCGAGGCGCAGCAGCCGCAGGTCCCGCCGCAGCCGCAGCAGGTCCAGGGCTCCGGCGAGCGCCGCCGCGGCGTCCTCGCGGGTCGGCCGCAGCGCCGGGTCCGCCAGCAGCGGGGCCATCTCCGCCCACCGGGCCCCGTTGTCCGGCTCGGGCGGCAGCCCCCGGCCGAACCCGTTGTCCTGCAACGACCAGTCGAGGACGTTGAACCAGTCCCCGGAGTCGTAGCTGTTGCGGTCCAGGCTCTTGCTGCGCAGGATCTCGGCACCGGCGTGCCAGAACGAGATCCCCTGGGACAGCGTCACGCACGCCAGGGCCAGGGTGTTGCGCCGGACCCGCTCGGCCATCGGCGTCCCGTCGGACAGCTTGAGCAGCAACGTGTCCCAGAGGGTCTCGTTGTCGTGCGCGTCGACGTAGTTGACCACCTCGTCCGGCTCGACGGCGTACCCCCCGGGGGCGCCGCCGTAGGGGATCCCCCCACCGGTGCTGCACCGGCCGCCGGCGTTGGCGACGAAGCGGACGTCGCGCAGTCCGCCGGCCAGCCCCACCTGCAGGAGGTCGGTGTCGTGCGGGTCCGTTCCGCCCGTGACCCAGCCGTGGCCCGACCGTCCGGAGGCGTCGTGCACCGCGCCACCGCGCACGGCGTCGCGCAGGCGGTCGTTGAAGGTGCCGACGGCGGTGCCGTCCAGCTGCCCCTGGACGGCCTGGGGAAAGCGGGCGTTGCCGGCGACCTCGCCGAAGTTCCAGCCCTCCCCGTAGAGCGTGACGGCCGATCCGTCCACGCCGTCCCGCTCCGGGGTGAGCGCGTCCAGGGCGGCCCGCACGGCGTCCAGGTTGGCCCGGGAGTGGTGGCCCATGAGGTCGAAGCGGAAGCCGTCGACGCGGTAGTGGCGCACCCACAGCACGCACCCGTCGACCATCAGCTGCTCCCCCATGGCGTGCTCGGTGGCCAGGTTCTGGCAGCAGCTGGAGGTCTCGACCCGCCCCTCCTCGTCCAGCCGGTGGTAGTAGCCGGGGACGACCTTGTCCAGCACCGAGGTGCTCTCCAGCCCGGACGCCGTCGTGTGGTTGTAGACCTGGTCGAGCACGACCCGCAGCCCCAGCTCGTGCAGGCCGCCGACCATCTCGCGGCACTGCGCGACCCGTCGGCCGCCGTGCGCAGCACCCGGGTCGGTGGTGTAGGAGCCCTCGGGCGCCAGGAAGTGCCACGGGTCGTAGCCCCAGTTGAAGGCGTCCCGGTGCGCGGTGCGCCGGACGAGCCGCTGCTGGTCCCTCCCGGCCGGGTTCCTGCGCGTCAGCTCCGCCAGCACCTCCGGGTCGGGCGCGGCCCGGTCGGCCGGGTCCTCCGGCACGGAGGTGAGGTCGAAGACCGGCAGCAGGTGCACGGTGTTCAGCCCGGCCCCGGCCAGGGCGCGCAGGTGGCGTCGCCCCAGCCCGTCCACCCCGAACGCGCGGTAGGTGCCACGCAGCTCCTCCGGCACCTCGGGGTCGTCGCGGGAGAAGTCCCGCACGTGCAGCTCGTAGATGGACTGGTCGACGGCTCGCAGCCGCGGCGGCGCCGGCGCCCGGTCCCACCGGTCCGGTGCCCAGCGCGGGTCGTGGAGGTCGACCAGGACCGAGTGGGTCGAGTCGAGCGTCAGCGCCACCGACCAGGGGTCGGTGGTGCGCACGACCTGCTCGGTCCACCGCGGGGGTATGACGTGACGCAGCTCGAGCTGGTAGCACCGGTCGCGCCAGTCCGGCGCGCCGGTGACCGACCAGGCCCCGTCGTCGGAGCGGGTCATCGGATGGCGTGCGGGGTCGCCCGGCGGCGCCCAGGCGGCGCTCGACCCCTCCGGCGGGGCACCCTCCCAGAGCAGCAGGGTCACCTCACGGGCCGTGGGTGCCCACACGGTCACCGTGGGGACACGGTCGGTGGTGGGGCTCGCGGCGACGCCACCGGTGCTCCGGCCGGCGCCGTCCGCAGCACCGACCCCCCAGGTGGCCCCGTAGCGGTGACGGCGCGCCTGCGCGGCATACAGGTCGTCGAGCACGTGCGGCACCTGCAGGGAGGTCGCCAGGACCAGGCGGTCGCGGTGGCGCACGGTCAGGGCCACCTGCCCGGTGAGCAGGCGGCCGGCCCGGGCGGCCGCCTCCTCGGGCAGGCGCAGGGCCATCGCCCCGGCCAGGTGCGGAGCGACGGCCAGGGCGCCCGGTGGCAGACCGCCGTCGTCCGGGCGCAGGTCCCAGCCGGGCCCGGGCTCGTCCGCCGGGTCGAGGCCTCCGTCGGGGGCGTGCTCCAGCCGGGCCGCCAGCTCGTGCACCGGAAGGTCGTGCGGCAGCGCGGTCGCCGGCAGCGCGAGAAGGCCGGCCTCCACCCAGTGGGCGCGCGCGGAGGTGAGGTCGACCGGCCGGGGCGCCGGGTGGCGGTGCAGGCTCATGGCGCCGTTCCCGCGCCACCGGCCAGCGGCAGCTCGACCGCAGGGACGCTGCGGTGGCGGTCGGAGACGACGGCGATGACGGGACGCAGCTGCGTCCACCACGGGTCGAGGGGTCGACCGGCGTCCAGGTCGGTGAGCTCGGCGAACCGCCGCATCGAGGTCACCGTCGCCCGTCCGCCGACCTCGCCGACGGCGCAGGCACCCGGTGCGCCGTCGGCGCGCTGACGGGCCACCTCGTCGAGGGCCAGCCGTGCCAGCCTGGTCGCCAGGAGCCGGTCGAACGGCGTCGGGTCACCGCCGTCCTGCACGTGCCCGAGCACGGTGCTGCGCACGTCGAACAGGTCGCCGCCCTCCTCCTCGAAGACCCGCGCGACGAGGTCGGTGGTGTAGTGGGTGGAGGCCATCTCGTTGCGCAGCACCAGGTAGAGCCGGCGTCCCTCGGCGAAGGACCGGCTCATCCGCGCGGCGTCCGCCGCGATGTCGCTGATCCGCAGCCGGTCCTCGGGCAGGTAGACGCGCTCGGCGCCCGAGGCCAGCCCGGCCATCATCGTCAGGTAGCCGCAGCGCCCGCCCTTGGTCTCGGCGACGAAGCACCGCTGGGTCGCCGAGGCCGAGGTCCTGATCCGGTCCAGCGACTCCACGATGGTGTTCAGGGCGGTGTCGGCCCCCACGGACAGGTCGGCGCCGGCCAGGTTGTTGTCGATCGAGGCGGGCAGACAGACGACCGGGATCCGCAGCGGCGGGTGCTCCGCCGCCCCCTGCTCGAGCGTCTCCGCGGCCCGGTAGGCGTCGAGGCCGCCGACGAGGACCAGCGCGTCGAACCGGTGCCGGGCCACCGCGTCGGCCAGGGCCGGCAGCTCGGCCGCGGTGGGCACGTGCCGCCGCGTGCCCAGGAAGGCACCGCCCCGCCCGACCCAGTCGTCGACCTCGGCCCAGCCCAGCTCCCGGACCCGCCCGCGGGTCAGACCGGCGAGCGAGTCCTCGACGCCGAGCACGTCCAGTCCGTCGGTGAGGCCGAAGCGCACCAGCGCCCGGACGGCGGTGTTCATCCCCGGGGCGAGTCCCCCCACGTGCAGCACTCCGATCCGTGGCCGTGGTCCGGACGGCTCCGTGGCATGCGTGGCCGCCCCGCCGGTGAAGGCACGGCTGGCGTGTGGCCGTCCCTCGACCAGGTCCGCGGGCGGCTGGGACAGCTGGGCGTAGAGGCGGGAGAGCGTGCCGAACGAGCTGCCGCGGGCCTGCCGGGCGGCGTCGAAGTCCCGCGACTCCAGAGCTGTCTTGACCGCGTTGGTGTCGCGGACGGCCTCGCTCAGCGGCACCAACGCCACGCGGTTGTGCCGCACCCCGATGATCTGCGACGGCGCGTCGGCCGGCGCGTGCACCAGCTGGCGGACCGCGGCGTACCCCAGGAGGGTCGGCATCCAACGGTCGTAGGCCGAGGGCCGCCCGCCCCGCTGGACGTGTCCCAGGATGGTCACCCGGGCCCGCTCCCCCATCCGCTCCCCGAGCGCCTCCGCGACGGCGGCACTGGTGATCGCCCGGCCGGCCTGGTCGGTGGCCCCCTCGGCCACGATGACGAGACTGTCCCGCTGGCCGGTGGCGCGGGTGCGCTCGATCGAGGCGACCAGCCCGCCCTGCCACCCGTCCGCCGGTGGGCCCTCGGGCACGAGGACGGCGTCGCTGCCGCCGGCGACGGCGGCCATGAGGGCCAGGTAGCCGCAGTGGCGACCCATCACCTCGACGACGAAGGTGCGCTGGTGGCTCGCCGCGGTGGACGACAGCGCGTCGAGGGCCTCGATGATCCGGTGCAGGGCGGTGTCGGCCCCGATCGTCATGTCGGTGCCGGCCATGTCGTTGTCGATCGAACCCACGAGGCCGGCGACCCGCAGGCGGGGGTGCGCCAGCGCCACGCCAGGAGCGAGCTCGCCGGCCTCGACCAGCTCGGCCTGCAGCGCGGGCCACTCCTGGCGCAGCTCCTCCGCGCCGCGCAGCGAGCCGTCCCCGCCGACGACGACGAGCCGGTCGATCCCCTGCCGGCTGAGGTGCAGCGCCGCGGCGCGCAAGCCGGCCCGCTCGAGGAACTCGGGGCAGCGCGCCGACCCCAGGACGGTCCCCCCGCGGTGCAGCAGGGATCCCACGTCGTCCCACCCGAGCTCACGGATGCCGGCACCACCCGTCAGGGCACCGCGCCACCCCTCCTGGACGCCGAAGGGCCGACCGCCCAGGCGCAGGGTCGCACGGACCACGGCCCGGACGGCGGCGTTCATCCCCGGCGAGTCACCACCCGAGGTCAGGACGCCGATACGGGGCCCCTGACCCTCCTCTGGCACCTGCGGCGGGTGGTCGGGCTCGAGGGTGCTCACCCCTCCATCCTCCCCCACCGGCCCCCGACGGGTCAGCCGGGGCCGGACATGGAGATGGGCCCCGCAGGGTCCTGGTCGACACGGGTGTCGACCAGGCCCTGGGGGCCCATGACCATCAATGGTGGTCCGGCGGTGTCCTACTCTCCCACACCGTCCCCGGTGCAGTACCATCGGAGCTGTCAGGCTTAGCTTCCGGGTTCGGAATGTGACCGGGCGTTTCCCTGACGCTATGACCGCCGTAACGTTGTCGAGTTGTGCGAACAATGTCCCTGGGCCCTGACCTCCGGGGTGGTCCCGCCACAGGGCGGGTCCACCCGGGGGTCCGGGGTGGGTGTTCGTGTCTCGGGAGACCGTACAGTGGACGCGTAACATCTTCGGGCTTGTTGTTTTGTTCAAGTTGTCGGCTTATTAGTACCGGTCAGCTCCACACATTGCTGTGCTTCCACGTCCGGCCTATCAACCCAGTGTTCTAGCTGGGAGCCTCTCACCCACAAGGGGCATGGAAACCTCATCTTGAAGTGTGCTTCCCGCTTAGATGCTTTCAGCGGTTATCACGTCCGAACGTAGCTAATCAGCGGTGCCCTTGGCAGGACAACTGACACACCAGAGGTTCGTCCATCCCGGTCCTCTCGTACTAGG
>DATISK010000081.1:0-14908 GCA_035581545.1 Ornithinimicrobium sp.
AGTGGGTGTCCCAGCCGCCCGCTCCCCGATGCGTGCCGGGACAGGTCTCAGCACCACTTCTCCAGGACCTTCCGGAGCACGGTCTGGTTGCGGGTGGTCGCCACGCCGAGCAGCTTCTCGACCCGGTCGCCCGCGGGGCCGCCGGGGCCGAGCGCCTGGTCCGGGACGACGTGCAGGGCCCGACCCACGAACTCGACGTGCACGCCGGGCGTGCTCAGCTCCTGCACGGACCGGCGCACCTCCGCCGCGGGCTCCTCCTTGAGGAGCATGACGTAGTGCCGGACCGCCTGCGGGTGGGCCGCCGCGAGGGCGTTCCCGACCCGCACCACCTCCTGCAGCTCCTCCGGCCGGAAGGCGATGGTGGGCACCTCGAAGCCGCGATCGGCGCAGAACGCCTGCTCGAGCACCGCCTCGACCCTCTCGCGGGAGCGGATCCTGGTGCGCAGGTGCACGTTGCCGGTGCCGAGGTAGGTCTGGACGTCGGTGAATCCCGCGGCCTCGACGGCCCCCGCGACCTCGACCGCGGGAAACCGGCGACGGGCACCGAGGTTGATGGCCCGCAGGAAGGCGACGTATGAGGGCATGGGGCCAGCGTAGGAGCCGGCCCCCGGTCCCCGTGGGACCATGTGGCGGCTCCCACCCCCATCCGAAAGGTGCCATGTCTGCCCTCGTCTGCGGCCCACGCCGTCTCTTCGGTCTCCTGGCCACCGCCGAGATGGTGACCTGGACCCTGCTGCTGGCCGGCATGGCCGGCACGTACCTGCTCGACGCCGGTGACCTGCCGGTCCGGATCGGCGGCGGCCTGCACGGCTTCGTCTTCCTCGCCTACGCCCTCGGCACGCTCGTCGTCGGGGTCGACCAGCGGTGGCCGGTCCGGGACCTGGTCGTGGGGCTGGCCTCGGCGGTGGTCCCCTACGCCACCGTGCCGTTCGAGCGCCACGCCGGGCGGCGCGGGCTGCTCGGCGACCGGTGGCGTCTGCGGACCACCGGGTCCTCCCCCGGCGCGCCCCTCGAGCGGCTCGTCGCCACCGGCCTTCGCCGGCCCGTCCTCGCGTCGCTCCTCGCGCTGGCCGGGGTCGGCGTGGTGTTCTCCGTGCTGCTCTCCCTGGGTCCGCCGACCGGGTGGTTCGCCTGAGCGTCCCTCCGGGGTCGGGCCGCCGTTCCGGCCGCTCCCCCGCGCTCCAGTTGGCGTCCTGCATACCCCAGGGGGTATAGTTGGGGCATGGCGACCACTGACCTCACCGTGTCCTCGTTCGAGTCCACCATCACGGCGGACGGCATCGTCCTCGTCGACTTCTGGGCCGACTGGTGCGGCCCCTGCAAGCAGTTCGCGCCGGTCTACGAGGCCGCGTCCGAGCAGCACCCCGACATCACCTTCGGCAAGGTCGACACCGAGGAGGAGCGTGAGCTGGCCGCCGCGGCGGGCATCAGCTCCATCCCCACCCTCATGGCCTTCCGGGACGGCATCGCCGTCTTCGCCCAGGCCGGTGCCCTGCCGCCCGCCGCCCTCGAGCAGGTCGTCCAGGCCGTGCGCGACCTGGACATGGACGACGTGCG
This sequence comes from Ornithinimicrobium sp., assembly GCA_035581545.1. Classification (GTDB taxonomy): domain Bacteria; phylum Actinomycetota; class Actinomycetes; order Actinomycetales; family Dermatophilaceae; genus Ornithinicoccus. The sequence goes on from DATISK010000081.1 coordinate 1,558, forward strand.
TGCCCAGGTCGAGGCGCAGCAGGCCATGGACGAGCAGCCGCTGGAGATCTCCGCCGAGGACTTCGCCCGGATCCACGACGAGGGCGACGTCACCCTGGTCGACGTGCGCGAGCCGGCCGAGTACCGGTCCGGCCACCTCCCCGGCGCCGAGCTGGTCCCGATGCGGGCGGTCGCGGACAAGGCCGCCGAGCTGCCCCGCGACGAGCCGGTCTACGTCATCTGCGCCACCGGCAACCGCAGCCGGTCGATGACCGAGGTGCTGCGCCGCGCCGGGATCGAGGCCTACTCCGTGGCCGGCGGCACCCAGGGCTGGGCCGTGGGTGCACCCGGGCGCGAGCTCGTGGCCGGGGCCTACCCGGTCGCCCAGCACGCCTGACCGATCGCCCGGGTCGGCGGAGGCCCGCACTGGCCCCCCACCTCACCGCCGGGCGGCCCCGACATGCGCGGGCCGCCCGCGGCCCCTACGGTCGGTGCCATGGACGACATCCTCACCACCCACCCGGCCAAGGACACCTTCGACCTGCCGCAGCTGCGGGCCGCCATCGACGCGGCGAGCCGCTGCGCCTCGACCTGCGGAACCTGCGCGGACGCCTGCCTGCACGGCGACCACGTCGGGGGGATGGTCCGCTGCATCGACCTGTGCACCCAGTGCGCCGCCGTCTGCCGCACCACCGCCGAGATCCTCTCCCGCCCCGGACCGAACGGCGACTCCTGGCGCGCGGTCGTCGAGGCCTGCATCGCCGTGTGCCGGGAGTGCGCCGACGAGTGCTCCGGGCACGACCACGACCACTGCCAGCAGTGCGCCCAGGACTGCCGCGACTGCGCCGCCGCCTGCGAGGCGCTCCTCGGCGTGGCGGACTGAGCCGCCGGACCGCCGGGTCGGGGGCGCCGCACTAGGCTGCGCCCATGGCGACCCTCTTCACGAAGATCATCGACGGCCAGATCCCCGCCCAGCTGGTGTGGCAGGACGAGGTCTGCGCCGCGTTCCTCGACATCGAGCCGCTGACCCCCGGGCACGCGCTGGTGGTCCCGCGGGTGGAGGTCGACCACTGGGTCGACCTGCCCGCCGAGGTCCTCGCCCACGTGATGGACGTGGCCGCCCGGATCGGACGGGCCCAGCAGGCCGCCTTCGACGCCCCGCGCGTGGGGGTGATCGTCCAGGGGTTCGAGGTGCCGCATGCCCACGTGCACGTCTTTCCGGCCTGGCGGGCCGACGACTTCGACCTGGAGCGCAAGAGCCCGCGGGAGGCCGGACGTCTCGGGGAGGACGCCGCCGCCCTGCGCCGGGCCCTTCGTGCGCAGGGTGCCTCCGTCGAGGTCCCGGCCGAGGCCTGAGCGCCGGTCGACGCCATGACCCCCACCTCCCGGGCGGACGACCCGGACGACACCGGCGACGCGGACCACGGCGACGCGGATCACGACACGGACCCTGACGACCACCACCACCCGGACGACTACCACCACGGTGTGCACGACGACTGGGACGACCTGGACGGGTCCCCGGTCCCGGAGGTGCACGCCCGCAGCCTGGACCTCGGACTTCTGGTCCTGCGCCTCGGTGCGCTCCTGCTGGTGACCCGCGGCCTGGACAAGGCCGTCGACCTGCAGGCGTGGGTCCGGGACGTCGACACCCACGTGCTCGGTGCCCAGGCTCCCGAGCTGGTCGCCTGGCTGGTGCTGCTGGGCCAGGTCGTCCTGCCGGTGCTGCTGGCGGTGGGCCTGTTCACCCGTCCGGCGGCGTTCCTGCTCGCCGCCCTGATGGCGGCCACCTGGGTGCTCACGGTCTACCCACGGCTGGACTACACCGTCCTGGGCGACGGCGGGGCGCTGACCGGGGAGACGCCGCTGCTCTACCTCGCGCTCACCCTGCCCCTGGTCTTCACCGGAGCGGGCCGGTGGTCGCTGGACGCGATGCGCGCGACCGGCCGGCCGTGAGACCCCGACCCTGACGGCGCCCGCACGACCGTTTCCGTACCCTGGGGCGGTGCAGTGCGACTACTTCGACGCGGGCGTGTGCCGTTCCTGCACGCTCATGGGCACGGAGTATGCCGCGCAGCTGGCCGACAAGCAGGCCCAGGTCGCCCGGACCCTCGCCGGGCACGTACCGCCGCGGGCGTGGGAGGCGCCGTGCCCCGGCAGCGAGTCGGGCTTCCGCAACAAGGCCAAGCTGGTCGTGGGAGGACGGCGGGGCGCTCCGACCGTGGGCATCCTCGACGCTCAGGGCCGGGGGGTCGACCTGCGCCATTGCGGACTCTACGAGCCGGGGCTGGCCGTCGCGGTCCGGCTGATGCCCGACCTGCTCGCGGCCTCGGGCCTGACGCCCTACGACGTGCCCTCCCGGCAGGGGGAGCTCAAGCACGTGCTGCTGACCCGCTCCCCCGACGGCGAGCTGATGGCGCGGTTCGTGCTGCGCTCCCCCGGCCAGCGCCGCCGCGTGCAGGAGCTGCTCCTCGAGCTCGACCGCCGGCTGCCGGGCACCCGGGTGGTCACGGTCAACCTCCAGCCCGAGCACAAGGCCGTGCTCGAGGGCGCGGAGGAGGAGGTGCTCACCGAGGCGGCCACGCTGCCGATGCGCGTCAACGACCTCGTCCTGCACCTGCGACCGCGCAGCTTCTTCCAGACGAGCACGCCGATGGCGGCCGCTCTCTACCGGCAGGCCCGGACCTGGGTGGAGGAGGTCTCCCCCGACGTCCTGTGGGACCTGTTCTGCGGCGTCGGCGGGTTCGCGCTCCACGCGGCGGCCCCGGGACGCGAGGTGCTCGGCGTCGAGCTGTCCGAGGACGCCGTGGCCAGCGCCCGGACCAGCGCGTCCGCCCTGGTCGGGAGCGGTCCGGTGCGGTTCGAGGCGGGGGACGCGACGGCATACCTGTCCCCCGGCCGCCGGCCGGAGGGCACGCGTCCCCCCGCCCTGGTGGTGGTCAACCCGCCCCGCCGGGGCATCGGTCCGCTGGCCGCCGACCTGGAGGCCGCCGCGGTGCCGCACGTGCTCTACTCCTCCTGCCACGCCGGCAGCCTGGCGCGGGACCTGGCCGCGATGCCCGGCTACCGGGTCCGGCGGGCACGGCTGTTCGACATGTTTCCCCAGACCACCCACTCCGAGGTGCTCGTGGAGCTGGAGCGGGGCTGAGTCGCCGACCGGGCGCCGCGCCGACGGGACGGGCGGGGGTTGATGCCCCGGGCGCGGGGGCTGGTGCGATGATGGCGGTCCTGGACCTGGACGACAAGGAAGTTGGTGCCACCGATGCCGAACACGTTCGACGCCGTGCCCGAGGGCGCGCACGAGCGCAGCACCGCGTTCCTCGCGGTCGACGCGCCGAAGGAACGCCTGGAGCAGGTGATGGAGGAGGCCGAGCTGCACCGCGGCTCGCTGCGCGAGCAGGACGGCTACACGATCCCCTTCCGCGAGGGGGGCGTGCTGCGGATCCGGATCGTCCAGGGTGAGGACCAGGGTCGGACCGGTCTGCAGTTCACCGCCGACGGGCCCACGGTCGAGCGGCTGGAGCACATCCAGCAGGTCGCCGGCGAGGAGGTCGGAGCCAGCCTGGGGCGGAGCGCGGCCCTGAGCTGGGAACGCACGGACTGACCCGCGAGCACCGCGCGCGAGGCGCCGGCACCCCTGCGGGTGCCGGCGCCTCGCGCGTGCTCGCCGACCTCGCCTCAGGACTGCGGGGAGGCTCCCTGCAGCGGCAGACCCGCCCTGCCGGCCTCGTCCTCGAAGGAGTCGTCGACCGCGACCACCTGGCGACCGTGCGCGGCCAGGTAGGAGGCCCCGATCGAGGAACGGTAGCCGCTGGCGCAGTGCACCCAGACCTCGCCCTGGGGTGCCTCGTCGATGCGCTGCGGCAGCTGGCCCAGCGGGATGTTCACCGAGCCGGCGACGTGGGAGTCGGCGTGCTCCTTGGGGTTGCGCACGTCGAGCACCGCGACCTGACGGTGGTGGCGCACCTGGGCCAGGTCGGCGAAGGTGGCCGTCGTCAGGGTGCCGAGGTCGCCGTCCGTCCAGTCGCGCGGACCGCCGGTGGCGGCGCCGGCCAGCTCGTCGATGCCGATGCGGGCCAGCTCGCGCTGGGCCTCGGCGACCTGCTCCTCGCTCTCGCCCAGGAGGGTCACCGCGGTTCCCCACGGGATCATCCAGCCGAGCCAGGTGGAGAACTGGCCGTCCAGCCCGAAGTTGTACGTGCCCGGCACGTGGCCGGCCGAGAAGGCCTGGCGGGTGCGCAGGTCCACGACCCACTCCCCCGCGGTCAGCCGCTCGCGCAGCACCTCCTTGTCGGCCGGCGCCGGCAGCTCCAGGTCCGCCGCCGCGGGCCCGGAGGCGTTGGCGGGGCCCATGTGGGCGTAGTAGGCCGGGAAGAGATCCAGCCCGTCCAGCGTCTCGCGGACGAACTCCTCCACGTCCTGGAGCAGGGCCGGGTTGGTCTGCTGCTCCTTGCCCAGGGTGGACTCGTCACCCTCGGTCTGGGTCGCCGAGCAGAAGGAGCCGAAACCGTGCGTGGGCATCACCTCGGTGCTGGCGTCCAGCTCCGTCACGAGCCGGTGCGCCGAGCCGTGCTGCAGCCGGGCCAGCTCCTCGGCGTGGTCCTGGCCGAGCAGGTCCGGACGGCCGGTGGAGCCGAAGAGCAGGGAGCCGCCGGTGAAGACGTAGGGGTGCTCGCCCTCGAGCGCGTAGGACAGGTGGGTGAAGGTGTGGCCGGGCGTGGCGATCGCCCGCACGCGGAGGCTGTCGGAGATCTCGACCACGTCGCCGTCGCGGATCGCGGCCCGCTCGAAGGAGACGTCGTCCTCGGCGTTGACGTGGTAGGCCGCGCCGGTCTGCTGCGCGAGCGCGTAGCCACCCGTCACGTAGTCGTTGTGGATGTGCGTCTCGAACACGTGGGTGATGCGGACCCCCTCGCGCTCTGCCAGCGCCAGCACGCGGTCCACGTCACGCTGCGGGTCGACGACGAAGGCGATCTCGCCGTCGTGGACCAGGTAGCTGCGGTCGCCCAGCGACGAGGTCTCGATGGTCAGCACGGTGGGGGCAGTCATGGGTCCTCCTGGGGTGAGGTGGTGGACACTTGGCGTTCGGTGCGGACCAGGATACCCTAGGGGGTATGAAGAGTGCGATCGCGCGGGTGGGTAACCTTGGGTTCGTGGAACTGTCCCCCGAGTCCGTCAAGCCTGCCACCACCCGACTGCGTCGCGCCCACGGGCAGCTGGCCGCCGTGATCCGGATGCTCGAGGAGGGGCGGGACTGCGAGGACGTGGTCACCCAGCTCGCCGCGGTCAGCAAGGCGATCGACCGGGCCGGCTACGCCATCATCGCCGAGGGCCTGCGCCAGTGCATGGCCAGCGAGGACGGCGACGTCGACGTCAAGAAGATGGAGAAGCTCTTCCTCTCCCTCGCCTGAGCCGCCCGGTGGGTCCGGCGTGCCCGTCACCGGAACGGTGCCGGATCCCCGGCGCCCTCCCGGACGATCTCGGCATACCCCTGGGACAGGTCGACCACCGTCGTCGGCTCGCAGCCGCTCATGTCTCCGTCGACCACGACGTCGAGCACGTGGTCCAGCCGCTCCTTGACCTCCCACCCGAAGGCCATCGGCTCCTCCTCCCCCGGCAGCAGCAGGGTGCTCGTCAGCAGCGGCTCCCCCATCTCGGCCAGCAGCGCCTGGCAGATGCGGTGGTCGGGCATGCGCACGCCCACCGTCCGCTTCTTGGGGTGCAGCACCCGGCGCGGCACCTCGGGGGTCGCCGGCAGGATGAAGGTGTAGCAGCCCGGGGTCGCGGCCTTGACGGCCCGGAAGACGGCGTTGTCCAGGTGGACGACGTGCCCGAGCTGGGCGAAGTCGGCGCACAGGAGGGTGAAGTGGTGGCGCTCGTCCAGGTGACGGATCTCGATGATCCGTCGCCGGGCGTCCGGGTCTCCGAGGCGGGCCGCCAGCGTGAAGCAGGCGTCGGTCGGCAGCGCCACCAGGCCGCCGCCCCGCAGCACGTCCGCCACCTGCCCCACCAGCCGGGGCTGGGGGTCCACCGGGTGGATGTCCACGAAGCGGGCCATGCGGGTCACTCTAGGACAGGGGGTGCGGCGTCGCAGGTCAGGAGGCGAGGAAGCGGCGGAGCGTGGCGGTGAAGACCTCCGGCTGCTGGGAGTGCACCCAGTGGGTGGCGCCCTTGACCGTCACCCTCCGCGTCTGCGGGAACAGCTCGCGCATGCCCGGGACGTTCTCGTCCTGGATGTAGTCCGAGTCCGAGCCCCCCACCCACAGCACCGGTCCCTCGAAGGTCCGGCCGCCGTGCGGGATGTCGGAGGTGATGGTGGCCAGGTCGCGGCGCAGCATCGTCAGGTGGGGCTGCCAGGCCAGCCGGCCGGTCCCGGGGTCCTGACGCAGGTTCTGCAGCAGGAACCCCCGCAGGGTCGGCTGCGGAACGTCCTGGGCGAGCTGCTCGTCGGCGTCGCCGAGGCTCCGGACCACCTCCAGGTCGATCCTGGCCAGGGCGTCCAGCAGGTGCTCGAACTCCCCCGCCGACCCGGATCCGACGGGACTGACGTCCACGACGACGAGGTGGTCGACCAGGTCGGGATGGGCCAGCGCCATGGTCATCGCGATCTTGCCGCCCATGCTGTGCCCGACGACGTGCACCGGCCCGTCGGCGGCCACCGTGGCCCGCAGGTGCTCGGCGACCAGGTCGGCCGCGGTGGCGTAGTCGAAGGTCTCCGTCCAGACCGAGCCGCCGTGGTCGGGCATGTCGACGAGCAGGCTGCGGTAGTCCGGCACCAGCGCCTTGGCGATCGCCCCGAAGTTGCGTCCCCGACCGAAGAGCCCGTGGCAGAAGACCACCACCGGGCCGTCCTCGCCGACCGTCGTGCTGTGCAGACCGGCGGGTCCGTCGGACCGGGAGGGGTAGGGCGCGCTCACCCGGCCGAGCCTACTGGTCCCCTCCCGGAGCCAGCGGGCGGCGCATGGCCACGGTCTGCCAGGCGCGGGTGAAGCCGACCCGCTCGTAGAGCCGGGTCGCCCCGGTGGGGCTGTCGGAGTCCACGTCCAGCTCGATGACGTCGTAGCCACCCGCGTCGGCCGCCTGCCGGATCGTGCGGGCCAGGCACGCGGCCGCCAGGCCGCGGCCCCGACCCTCCGGGATCGTCCCGACGAGGTTGACGTAGGCGTGCCGGTCGACCCACTCGCCGACCAGGACGTAGCTGAGCACCCGGCCGTCCTCGTCGAGGGCCAGCGTGCTCAGCGCGGGGCGGGCCGAGCGGGCCACCCAGCGCTCGTGCCACGCCTCGGGCGCGACCGGACCGGATCCCCAGTGGTCCCTGAACGCGGTGTTGTGCGCCTCGCGGGTGCTCTCCTCGTGCTCGGGCCCGGGGCTGACCAGGTGGACCCCGGCGGGCTCCACCGGGGCGGGCGGCACCTCGGCGAGGGGTCGGGTGAGCATGTCGAACCAGCGGACGTCGGCATACCCCCGCCGGCGCAGCATCGCCTGGGCGGACGACCCGACGAGGCCGGCCCCCACGGACAGGTGCCCGGGGCGACCGGGGTGGCGCTCGGCGACCAGCTCGGCGGCGCGCGGCTCGGCGGCGTCCATGAGGGCCCGTCCCAGGCCCCGGCCGCGGTGCTCGAGCCGGACGCCGCCCTCGAGGTGGGCCCGGCCGTGCCCCTCGTGGTCGGGGGTGCTCGGACAGCCGACCGCAGACCAGGCCACCATCTCCTCCCCCGCCCACACCGCCCAGGTGTCGCGGGCGGGGTCGACCCCGTGGCCGGTCAGCTCCTCGGCCAGGTCCTCGGGCTGGTAGAACTCCTCGGTCCCGTCCACCTCGGCGACGGCGTTGACCAGGTGCGACCACGCCTCGACGTCGTCCAGGGTCAACGAGCCCCAGCGGTAGGTCGGGCCGGCGCCGGGGGGCGGGGTGCCGCCCCGGACGTCCGGGCTGGGGGTGTCGGTGCGCTGGGTGTCGTGCATGGGGACCAGTGTGCGCCGGGCGGCGACGGGGGCGCCACCGGTTTGTCCCCCCCGCCCGCGATGCGTCGCCGGGGTGCGTCGTGGAGGTGCCACCATGGGCTGCCATGAGCACGGACCTCTGGTACTACCTGGGCATCACGCCCGCCGGCGCGCTCGCCGTCCTCATCAGCACGGTGACGGTGTACTTCGTCTTCGGTGCGGTCCTGCGCCTGTGGGGCCAGCGGCTGTGGTCCAGCCCCCGCTCCCTCGACCTGGCCGTCGTCACCGTCCTCGGCGCCATCGTCGGACGGGCGACCATGGGGCACGTCCCGACGCTGGCCGGAGGGCTGGTCGCCCTGGGGACGCTGGCGGGCCTGGAGCTGGTCTTCCGCGGCCTGCGCCGCCTGCCCCTGCCTCCGCTGCCCCAGCTGCGTCCGGGGAGCCAGCGTGGCCGGGCCGTGGTGCTGGCGGTCGACGGCCGGGTGCGCTCCGAGGGCCTGGCGCACTACGGGCTCACGATGCCGGTGCTGTGGAGCTCGCTGCGCCAGGCCGGGATCAGCCATCCCTCCCAGGTGGCCCTGGCGGTGCTGGAGCCGAACGGGCGGATCTCGGTGCTCCGGGCGGGCCAGCCGATCCACCCGCGTGCCCTGATGGGCATCAAGGGCGCACACCTGGTCCAGGAGCAGCTGCGCGAGTCGGGCCACCTGCACACCGCGCCGCTGCACCCCGACGACACGGGTCCTGCCGGCGGCAGCGCCCCGGTCGCCTCGACCACCCAGGAGGTGGCCCCGGAGTAGGTCCTGGGCCGGACCCGGGGCGTCCTGATCGTCGGTGTCGGCTCCGGCGACGACGACCGGCACCGGTTCAGTCGGGCGCGACGACGAACTCGACCGGGGTGGCCAGCTGGACGGTGCGGGACACCGTGCAGAGGCGGTCGCGCGACTTCGCCACCGCGTCGGGCAGCCGGGCGCGGGCGGCGTCCCCGTCCTCCCCCGCCGGGAAGGACACCTCGACGGTCACCGTGATCGGGCCCAGGTGGTTGCCCTCGGCGTCGCGCACCTTCTCGGCGGCGGCGCCGATGCGGAAGCTCTCCGGCTCCGCCAGGCGGGAGGTGAGCAGGTCGACGTCGATGCCGGAGCAGCCGGCGACGCCCACCAGGAGCAGCTCGACCGGGCTGAAGTCGCTGCTCCCGCTGCTCCCGGCCGACACCGCGAGAGTGCCGCCCCGCGCGTTCTCCGCGAGGAAGCTCGCCGGTCCGGTGCGGGTGAGGGCGACCGAGCGGACGGCGTCGTCAGGCACGCTCGCCCCGTCCGTCCGGGACGGACGCAGGATCGGGCATCGGCCAGGTGTGCACCGGGGCGTTCTCCTCCGAGTGGTCCATGTAGTGCCGGAACATCTCCCGCAGCGCCGCCTCCCGGCTGAGGCCGGCGGCCTCGTAGGACTCGGTCACGGCGACCTGCCAGCTGGCACCGTTGGTCCGCGTGCGGCACCGGCCCTCGATCACCGACAGGTAGTGGCTGCGCACCTCCCGGCGCAGCCCCAGGGCGGCCAGGCCGTCGTCGGCGACGCTGAGCAGGTGGTCCGCCACGAGCTCGGTGACCGGCATCCTGCCGAGCCCGGGCCAGCTGTGCACCGAGTCGATCCCGTGCTTGGCGGCGTCGACGAAGTTCTTCTCGGCCGTCCGGAAGGCCATCTTGGTCCAGATCGGCCGTCCGCTGGTGGTGGCGGCCTCGAGCAGTCCGTAGTAGAAGCAGGCGTTGGCCACCGTGTCCACCACGGACGGCCCGGCCGGCAGCACCCGGTTCTCCACCCGCAGGTGCGGCACTCCCTGGCTCGTGTCGTAGATGGGCCGGTTCCAGCGCCACACCGTCCCGTTGTGCAGCTTGAGGTCCTTCAGTGCGGGGACGCCGCCGGCCTCCAGCACGGCCATGCAGTCCTCGTCGGAGCTCTCCGGCAGCAGGGCGGGGAAGGACCGGACGTTCTCCTCGAAGAGGTCGAAGATCGAGGTGATCCAGTTGTTGCCGAAGTAGGCCCGGGGGCGCACGCCCTGGTACTTCAGCTCCACCGAGCGGGTGTCCACCATCTGGGTGAACAGCGGGATGCGCGTCTCGGCCCACAGCCGGCGGCCGAAGAGGTAGGGCGAGTTGGCGCCCATGGCCACCTGGAGGCTGGAGATGACCGACGCGGCGTTCCAGTAGACCGGGAAGTCCTGCGGGGTCACCTGCTGGTGCAGCTGCACCGAGGTGCACCCGGACAACGGGCCGATGGTGTCGTGGTAGCTGGCCACCCGCTCCCCCGTCGGACCCTCGATGTCCAGCTCCATGCCCTCGCCGCGCTCGCGCAGGAGGGAGTCGTTGAGCGCCTGGTATCGCACCCCGTCGGAGAGCCACGGCTCCTCGAACAGCTCGGCGGTCAGGGTCGGGACGATGCCCACCTCGGCGACCCGGGCGCCGTGGCCCCGGGCGGCGTCCCCGGCGCGGCGCAGGGACTGGCCCAGGAACCGGTCGAGCCGGACGGCCTGGTCGCCCGCCATCGGCCGGGGTGGGACGTTCATCTCGATGTTGTACCGGCCGACCTCGGTCTGGAAGTCCTCCTCGCCCAGGTCGGCGAGCACCTCGCGGTTGAGCAGCGCCGGGGCCAGCGTCTCGCCGTCGACGAGGTTGAGCTCGATCTCCAGGCCCATGAGCGGCCGGGTGAAGTCGAACCGGCTGCCCTCGAGCATCCGTTCGAAGACGACGAGGTCGGTCAGCACCTTCTCCCGGAACCGCAGGCGCTGCTCACGGGTGAAGTCCGCCTGACTCACTTCCTGGCCCATGCGCCGATCCAAGCACACCGACGGTCCGTTGGCGAGGGTGGGCGACACATCCGCGACGGCCTTGACCTGCGTCGCACCGTCCCCGGGATCAGTCCTCGAAGGCCTCCGGCGGCGGGCACGAGCAGACCAGGTTGCGGTCGCCGTACACGCCGTCGATGCGCCGGACCGGCGGCCAGTACTTGCGGCTGGGGTCGACGCCCGCGGGGAAGGCCGCCGTCAGCCGGTCGTAGGGGTGCTCCCACTCCTGGGCGAGGGACAGGGCGGTGTGCGGGGCGTGCCGCAGCACGCTGTCCTCGACCCCGTCCCGGGCGGCGTCGTCCATCTCGGCCCGGATGGCGATCATGGCGTCGACGAACCGGTCGATCTCCCCCTGGTCCTCGCTCTCCGTCGGCTCGACCATGAGGGTGCCGGCCACCGGGAAGGACATCGTGGGCGCGTGGAAGCCGTAGTCGACCAGCCGCTTGGCCACGTCGTCGACGGTGACACCGGTCTGCTTGGTCAGCCCGCGCAGGTCCAGGATGCACTCGTGGGCGACCAGCCCCCCGGCCCCGGTGTAGAGGACCGGGTAGTGCTCCCGGAGCCTGGCGGCGACGTAGTTGGCGTTGAGCACCGCGACCTGGCCCGAGCGGGTCAGGCCGGCTCCCCCGGTCAACCGGATGTAGGCCCACGAGATCGGCAGGATGCCGGCCGATCCGTAGGGCGCCGCCGAGATCGGGCCGGGTCCGCTGTCGGGACCGGCCTGCGCGTCGAGCGGGTGGTTGGGCAGGTAGGGCGCGAGGTGCTCGCGCACCGCGACCGGTCCGACGCCCGGGCCGCCACCGCCGTGGGGGATGGTGAAGGTCTTGTGCAGGTTCAGGTGGGAGACGTCCCCGCCGAACTTCCCGGGGCGCGCGATCCCCAGGAGGGCGTTCAGGTTGGCCCCGTCGATGTAGACCTGCCCGCCCGCCTCGTGGACCATCTCGCAGAGCTCGGTGATCGTCTCCTCGTAGACCCCGTGGGTGGAGGGGTAGGTCACCATGATGGCCGCCAGCTCGTCGCGGTGCGCGTCGATCTTGGCCCGCAGGTCCTCCAGGTCGATCTCGCCGGCGTCGGTGCTGCGCACGACGACGACCTTGAGCCCGGCCATGACGGCGCTGGCGGCGTTGGTGCCGTGCGCGCTGGCAGGGATCAGGCACACGGTGCGCCGGTCGTCACCGTTGGCCTGGTGGTAGCGGCGGATCGCCAGCAGGCCGGCGAACTCGCCCTGCGCGCCGGCGTTGGGCTGCAGGCTCACCCGGTCGTAGCCGGTGATCTCCTCGAGCCAGCCGCAGAGCTGGTCGATCAGCGCGCGGGTCCCCTCCGTCTGCCCGGCCGGGGCGAAGGGGTGCAGGTGGGCGAACTCGGGCCAGGTGATCGGCTCCATCTCGGTCGTGGCGTTCAGCTTCATCGTGCACGACCCCAGGGGGATCATGCCGCGGTCCAGGGCGTAGTCCTTGTCCGCCAGCGAGCGCAGGTAGCGCAGCATCGCCGTCTCGCTGTGGTGGGCCGAGAACACCGGGTGGGTGAGGTAGTCCTCGTCGTCGGACCGGGCCAGGTCCCCCCAGCCCGGATCGGCGACGACCGGGATCTCCTCCGGGGGCGTCGCCCCGAACGCCGCGGCGACCTCCTGCAGGTCGGACAGGGTGGTCAGCTCGTCGGTGGACAGCAGGACGGTGTCGGCGTCGACCCGCCACAGGTTGATGCCCCGGTCACGGGCGGCCTCCAGGACGGCGTCGGCCCGACCGGGCACGACCACGGTGAGGGTGTCGAAGTAACGGTCCACCCCGAGCTCGGCTCCCCCGTCGGTCAGCGCCCGCGCCAGCACGCGTGCCTTGGCGTGCGTCTCCAGGGCGATCCGGCGCAGGCCGTCGGGGCCGTGCCACACGGCGTACATCGAGGCCATGACCGCCAGCAGGACCTGCGCGGTGCAGATGTTGCTCGTCGCCTTCTCGCGCCGGATGTGCTGCTCGCGGGTCTGCAGGGCGAGCCGGTAGGCGGGGTGCCCGTCGGCGTCGCGGCTGACGCCCACCAGGCGGCCGGGCATGGTCCGCTCCAGGCCGCTGCGCACGGCCAGGTAGCCGGCGTGCGGTCCGCCGAAGCCGAGCGGGACGCCGAAGCGCTGGGTCGTGCCGACGGCCACGTCGACGCCCCAGCGCGCGGGCGGGGCCAGCAGCGTCAGCGCCAGCAGGTCCGCGGCGGCGGTCACCAGGCCGCCGGCCGCGTGCGTCGCCGTGGCGGCGGCGGCGAAGTCCCTGATCTGTCCGTCGGCGCCCGGGTACTGCACGAGCAGGCCGAAGACCGCGCGCTCGTCCGCGGCCGCCCGGAGGCTCTCCTCGTCGGTGATGCCCTCGACGTCCGTGGCCACGACGTCCCAGCCCACGGCCGCGGCGCGCGCACGGACCACGGCCAGGGTCTGCGGGAGGAGGTGCTCGTCGACCAGGAGCACCGCGTCGTCGGCGACCTTGCTGGTCCGCCGCATGAGCGCCATCGCCTCGGCGGCGGCCGTGCCCTCGTCGAGCATCGAGGCGCCGGCCACGTCGAGGCCGGTGAGGTCGGTCACCATCGTCTGGAAGTTGAGCAGCGCCTCCAGACGACCCT
>DATISK010000082.1:0-3108 GCA_035581545.1 Ornithinimicrobium sp.
ACGCGCTGGCCCTGGACGCGGCCGACCCGCTGGCGGCCTTCGCCGCCGAGTTCGAGCCGGCGCCCGGCGTCGTCGCCTACCTCGACGGCAACTCCCTCGGGCGACCGGTCGCCGGCACCGCCGAGGAGATGGCCAGCTTCGTCCGCCAGGACTGGGGGACGCGGCTCATCCGCAGCTGGGACGAGGGATGGATGGGCTGGCCCGAGCAGGTCGGGGACCTGGTGGGTCGGGCGGCCCTGGGCGCCGCACCGGGACAGACCGTCGTCGCCGACTCCACCACCGTGCTGCTCTACAAGGTGCTGCGGGCGCTCGTGGACCACCAGGCCGCGGTCGAGCCCGCCCGGACCGACCTGGTCCTGGACACCGACAACTTCCCCACCGACCGCTACGTCGCCGAGGGGATCGCCGCCGAGCGCGGGCTGCGGCTGGTGTGGATCGACGCGGACCCGGACACCGGTGTCGCACCGGACCAGGTCGCGGCGGTCGTCGGACCGACCACCGGGGTCGTGCTGCTCTCGCACGTGGCCTACCGCTCCGGCTGGGTGGCCGACGCCGACACGATCACCCGGATCGTGCACCAGGCCGGTGGCCTGGTGCTGTGGGACACCTGCCACTCCGCGGGCTCGGTGCCGGTCCGGGCCGACGACTGGGGCTGGGACGCGGCCGTGGGCTGCGACTACAAGTACCTCAACGGGGGGCCAGGAGCCCCGGCGCACGCCTACCTGGCCACCCGCCTGCACGACCTGCCCACCCTGCGCCAGCCGGTGCAGGGGTGGATGGGCCGGCGCGACCCCTTCCTCATGGAGCAGGGCTACGTCGCCGCCCCGGGGGTGCGCAGCCTGGTGAGCGGCACCCCGCCCGTCGTCGGGATGGTGCCGGTCGCCCGGGGGGCGGGGATGCTCGACCGGGCCGGGATCGAGCAGGTGCGGGCCAAGTCGCTGCGGCTGACGGACCTGGCCCTGGCCGTCGTCGACTCCTGGCCGGAGACGCTCGGCGTCGTCCTCGCCAGCCCGCGCGAGCACGCCCGCCGCGGCGGGCACCTGACCCTGCGCCACCCGGCCTTCGCCGAGGTGAACCCGCGGCTCTGGGCGCGCGGCGTCATCCCCGACTTCCGGTCCCCGGACGGGCTGCGCCTGGGGCCGGCGCCGCTGTCGACCCGGTTCGTCGAGCTGTGGGACGGGCTCACGGCGGTCCGGGAGGATCTCGAGCGGGCGACTAACCTGTCCGGGTGAGCGACACCACCGGCAGCGACCCCGACCCCACCCGCTTCGACCTCGTCGTCATCGGCAGCGGGTCGGGCAACTCCCTCGTCACCCCGGACCTGGAGGACCGGCGCACCGCCGTGGTGGACCGGGGCATCTTCGGGGGCACCTGCCTCAACGTGGGCTGCATCCCCACGAAGATGTTCGTGCACACCGCCGAGGTGGCCCACTCGGTCCGCGACGCCGCCCGGTTCGGCGTCGACGCGACCCTGGACCGGGTCCGGTGGGACGACGTGCGGGACCGGGTCTTCGGGCGGATCGACCCGATCAGCGAGGGCGGCCGCGACTACCGCCGGGACGCGCCGCACACCGAGGCCTACCTGGGCCACGCCCGCTTCGTCGGCGACCGCGAGCTGGAGGTGCGCATCGCGCACGCCGGCGGGGTCCACGAGGTGGGCAGCGTGCACCGCATCCGGGGGGACCAGGTCGTCGTGGCGGCGGGGTCCCGTCCGCAGATCCCCCGGGTGATCGCGGCGTCGGGGGTCGCCTACCACACGTCGGACACCGTGATGCGGATGGACGAGCTGCCCGCCAGCATGGTGATCGTCGGCGGTGGGGTCATCGCCGCCGAGTTCGCCCACGTCTTCTCCTCCCTCGGCGTCGAGGTCACGGTCGTCAGTCGCGGGGAGCGTCTGCTCAGCCAGGTCGACGAGGAGATCTCCCGGGCGTTCACCGACCTGGCCCGCGACCGGTGGCACCTGCACCTGCGCGCCGCACCGGTGGCGGCACGGCGGGGCGGGGCCGGTGTCCAGCTGGACCTGGCCGACGGCACGACCGTGACCGGGGAGTCCCTGCTCGTGGCCACGGGCAGGATCCCGAACAGCGACGGGATGGGCCTCGACGTCGCGGGGGTGCAGGTCCGCCCGGACGGACGGGTGCAGGTCGACCAGCACGGGCGCACGACCGCCCCCGGTGTCTGGGCGCTCGGGGACGTCAGCTCGCCCTACCAGCTCAAGCACGTGGCCAACCACGAGGCCCGCGTGGTCGCGCACAACCTGGTCCATCCCGAGGACCTGTGGTCCTTCGACCACCGCTACGTGCCGGCGGGGGTGTTCAGCCACCCCCAGGTCGCCACGGTCGGTCTCACCGAGGCGCAGGCCTCCGAGCAGGGGTATGCCGTCACCTGCAAGACGCAGGCCTACGGCGACACCGCCTACGGCTGGGCGATGGAGGACACCACCAGCCTGTTCAAGCTGGTCGCCGACCGACGGACCGGCCACCTGCTGGGCGCGCACGCCATGGGTCCGCACGCGGCCAGCCTGATCCAGCCCGTCATCCAGGCGTTGAGCCTGGGCGGTCCGACCGGTCCGCTGACCGCGCTCCAGCTGGCCCGGGGACAGTACTGGATCCACCCGGCCCTCGCCGAGGTGCTGGAGAACGCCCTCCTCGGGCTGGAGGTCGCTCCCTACGAGGACGTGACCGCCGACTACGACCCCCAGGGCCAGGACGCCGCCGCGTCCTAGCGGTCGGGGTCCTGTCGGGACCGACCCGTAGCATGGCCCCATGCCGAGCACGTCGACCTCCCTGCAGCACCGCGTCCGGGACCTGTCCCTGGCCCCCGCGGGCCGCCACCAGATCCGCCTGGCCGAGCACGAGATGCCCGGCCTGACCGCCCTGCGCCGCCGCTACGAGGGGCAGGCGCCGCTGGCCGGCGCGCGGATCGCCGGGTCCCTGCACATGACCGTGCAGACGGCCGTGCTCATCGAGACGCTGGTGGAGCTGGGTGCGGAGGTGCGCTGGGCCTCGTGCAACATCTTCTCGACCCAGGACCATGCCGCCGCCGCGGTCGTCGTCGGCCCGGACGGCACCCCGGAGGACCCGCAGGGGGTGCCGGTCTTCGCCTGGA
>DATISK010000083.1:0-4406 GCA_035581545.1 Ornithinimicrobium sp.
GGGCGGGTGGACTCGCCCCCCACGTCGAGCAGGTCGGCCCCCTCCTCAGCGAGCCGCCGGCCGTGCGCGACCGCCGCGCGGGTGTCGGGCCAGCGGCCGCCGTCGCTGAAGGAGTCGGGGGTGACGTTGACGATGCCCATGATCCGGGTCGCCCCCGGTCGGACGAGGTCGGCGACGGCGGGCACCACGGTCACGTGCTCCGACCGGTCATCAGGCTCATCGCCTCGGCCCGGGTGGCCGGGTCACGCAGCATCCCGCGCACCGCCGAGGTGGTCGTCCGGGCGCCGGGGCGGCGCACGCCCCGCATGGACATGCACAGGTGCTCGGCCTCGAGCACGACCATGACCCCGCCGGGGTGGAGGTGGTCGACGAGCGCTTCGGCGATCTGGGTGGTCAGCCGCTCCTGCACCTGGGGACGCCGGGCGAACACGTCGACGAGGCGGGCCAGCTTGGACAGTCCGACGACCCGTCCGTCCTTGCCCGGGACGTAGCCGATGTGGGCCACGCCGTGGAAGGGCACGAGGTGGTGCTCGCACATGCTGTAGAGGGCGATGTCGCGCACGATGATCATCTCCTCGTGCTCCACGTCGAAGCGGGCGCCGAGCACCTCGGAGGCGTCCTGGCGCAGCCCGGAGAAGACCTCGGCGTAGGAGCGGGCGACCCGCGCGGGGGTGTCCCTCAGCCCGTCGCGGTCGGGGTCCTCCCCGACCGCGAGCAGGATCTCCCGGACGGCCGCCTCGATCCGGGCGTGGTCCACCTCGGTCCGGCCGTGGTCCACCTCGGGTACGGGCTCACGGGTGCCCGGGGTCGACATACCCGCCCTCCGGAACCTCGACGACCTTGTGCGGGGGGCGCTCCTGCCCGTCCGGCGCGGCCGGCCCGTGGCCGTTGGCCATCGAGCGCTTCTCCGCATCCGTCAGCACCGGCCCTTCGGTGTGCACGTGCCTGCTGTCGGAGGAGAGCCACACGGGTCGCACGGGGCGCTTGCGCAGGTCGGTGAAGATCTCGGCGATCGCGGCGGCGTTCAGGGTCTCCTTCTCCAGCAGCTCCAGCACGAGCGCGTCGAGGATGTCCCGGTTGTCGTTGAGCGCGTGCCACGCCTCGTCGTGCGCGGCCTCGATCAGCCGGCGGACCTCCTGGTCCACGACCCCGGCCAGGTCCTCGGAGTAGTCCCGCTCGTGGCCCATGTCGCGGCCGAGGAAGACCTCGCCCCCGGCGGAGCCGAGCTTGACCGCCCCGACCCGCTCGCTCATCCCGAACTGGGTGACCATCTTGCGGGCCAGGCCGGTGGCCTTCTCGATGTCGTTGGCGGCCCCGGTCGTGGGGTCGTGGAAGACCAGTTCCTCGGCGACCCGGCCACCCAGGGCGTAGGCGAGCTGGTCGAGCAGCTCGTTGCGGGTGGTGGAGTACTTGTCGTCGGCCGGCAGCACCATCGTGTAGCCCAGGGCTCGACCACGCGGCAGGATCGTCACCTTGCTGACCGGGTCGGTGTGGTTCATCGCCGCCGCCACCAGGGCGTGCCCGCCCTCGTGGTAGGCGGTGATCTTCTTCTCCTTGGCGCTCATCACCCGCGTGCGCTTCTGCGGGCCGGCCATGACCCGGTCGATCGCCTCGTCGAGGTCGGGGTCGTGGATGACCTTCTCGTTCTTGCGCGCCGCCAGCAGCGCGGCCTCGTTGAGCACGTTGGCCAGGTCGGCGCCGGAGAAGCCCGGGGTCCGCCGGGCGATGGCCATGAGGTCGACGTCCGCGAGCGGCTTGCCCTTGCCGTGCACCTGCAGGATGTGCAGCCGGCCCAGCATGTCGGGGGCCTCGACGGCGATCTGGCGGTCGAACCGGCCCGGGCGCAGCAGCGCCGGGTCGAGGATGTCGGGACGGTTGGTGGCGGCGATGAGGATGACGTTGGTCTTGACGTCGAAGCCGTCCATCTCCACGAGGAGCTGGTTCAGCGTCTGCTCGCGCTCGTCGTGCCCGCCGCCCATGCCGGCGCCGCGGTGGCGACCGACCGCGTCGATCTCGTCGACGAAGATGATCGCGGGGGCGTTCTCCTTGGCCTGCTCGAACAGGTCCCGGACCCGGGAGGCACCGACGCCGACGAACATCTCGACGAAGTCCGAGCCGCTGATCGAGTAGAACGGCACGCCCGCCTCACCGGCGACCGCCCGCGCCAGCAGGGTCTTGCCGGTCCCGGGCGGGCCGTAGAGCAGCACGCCCTTGGGGATCTTGGCGCCGACCTCGAGGAACTTGCGGGGCTCGGAGAGGAACTCCTTGATCTCCTCCAGCTCCTCGACCGCCTCGTCCGCACCGGCGACGTCGGCGAACGTGACCTTGGGCATGTCCTTGGTGGCCAGCTTGGCCTTGGACTTGCCGAACTGCATCACGCCACGGCCGCCGCCCTGCATCCGGGTCATCAGCCACAGGAACAGGCCCAGGATGAGCAGCAGCGGCAGGAAGTTGACCAGCATCGAGACGAACACGTTGGGCCGCGCCGGGTCGTCGGTCCAGGTCTCGCTCGGCGGGTTCTCGTCGAGCGCCGTGATGATCTGCTCGCCACGCGCCTCGACGTAGTAGGCCTGCACCTGGCCGGTCTCCCGCACGTCGGGGCTGGAGAAGGTCTCCCCCTCCTTGAGGGTCAGGTCGACCCGGTCCGGCGTCACGACGGCCTCGGCGACCTTGTCGTCCTGGATCAGCTCGAGGGCGTCGACCGTGTCGATGCGGGTGAACGCGCTGGGCGAGAGCAGCGAGAACCACAGGATGCCCAGGCCCAGGAAGAGGAAGAGCCAGATCCAGGGGCTGGGCTTGGGACGGGGGCGCGGCTTGGCGGTGCTCATGTGGTCGCGGCGGGACGGGCGCGGGTCGGACGCGCTTCGCCCCGGTCCTCCTGATCGTTCGATGTCGGCACGGGTCTCCTGCCGACAACGTGCGGCAGGGGGCCAGTGTTCCATCACCCCGGGGGCCGCGTCCCCCGGGTGTGCCCCGACCGCCGTCCTCCGCCCCGCCGCGGGGCTCCCCGGCGCACCCCCGGGGGTCCCGCGTCAGCTGTAGACGTGCGGCGCCAGCCGGCCGATGACGCGCAGGTTGCGGTAGCGCTCGGCGTAGTCCAGGCCGTAGCCCACGACGAAGGCGTTGGGGATGTCGAAGCCGACGTAGCGCACGTCGATCGCGACCTTGGCCGCCTCCGGCTTGCGCAGCAGCGTGCAGATCTCCACCGACGCCGGGCGGCGCGACTCCAGGTTGGTCCGGATCCAGCTGAGCGTCAGCCCCGAGTCGATGATGTCCTCGACGATGAGCACGTGCCGCCCGCTGATGTCGGTGTCCAGGTCCTTGAGGATGCGGACCACGCCGCTGGACTTGGTGCCCGAGCCGTAGCTGCTCACGGCCATCCAGTCCATCTCCGCCGACCCGGGCAGCGCCCGCATGAAGTCGGCCATCACCATCACCGCTCCCTTGAGGACGCCGACGAGCAGCACGTCCCGGTCGCGGTAGTCCTCCCACACCTGCACCGCGAGCTCGCCCAGCCGGTGCTGGATCTGCTCCTCGGTGAACATCACGTCCTCCAGGTCGGCACCCATGTGCTCGGCGTCCACGGGCCTGCTCCTTCGTCTCGGGGGTCGTTCGTCTCGGGGGTCGTTCGCGTGCGGGCTGTCCCGCTCATTCAACTACGGCCGGCCCAGGAGCAGCAGACCGCCCTGGCGCCGGGCCCGCACGCCGCCCGGCAGGTGGACCGGTCCCTGCCCGTGCCAGCCGGTGAGGAGGGCGTCGACGGCGCGCAGATGCTCCCCGGTGAGGTCCGTGCCGGGACTGCCCGCCCCCAGGGCGGCCCGACGCCACAGCCGACGTCGCACGGCCGGCGGCAGGCCCTGCAGCGCCCGCACCTCCCACGGTGGCGGGCCGAGGTCCTGGTATGCCGCCTCCGTCGCCTCCTCGAGCGCGTCGGCGTCGTCGCGCAGGAGGTCGGCCGACCGGGCCAGCCCCGCGACCAGGCCGGGCCCGAGGTCGTCCTCGAGCAGGGCCAGTGCGCGTCGGGCGCGCACCCGGGCGAAGCGCGGGTCGTCGTTGTGCGGGTCGGCCCAGGGCTCCAGGCCGGCCGCCGCGCAGGCCTGGGCGGTCTGCTGCCGACCGACCCCGAGGAAGGGGCGGATCAGCCGGACGTCCGGGGCGCCACCGAGCGGACGGCTGGCCGGCATGCCCGCGAGCGACCGGGCACCCGAACCGCGCTCCAGGCCGAGCAGTACCTGCTCGGCCTGGTCGTCGCGGGTGTGCCCGAGCAGCACCGCCGCCGCGCCGTGCCGGCGCGCCGCCGCCCTCAGCGCCGCATACCTGGCCCGGCGCGCAGCGCCCGCCGGGCCCGGTGCGTGCCCCTGTCCTCCGTCGGCCGGCACCTCCACCCGCACCACCTCCACCGGGTC
>DATISK010000084.1:0-2363 GCA_035581545.1 Ornithinimicrobium sp.
GGCGGACGGCCGAGGCGGAGGGACGGGAGGCCGAGCCGGCGGCCGCGGTCGTCTACTTCGGGGACGGCACCTCCACCCAGGGCGAGGTCCACGAGGGCATGGTCTTCGCCGCGTCCTACGACGCCCCGGTGGTCTTCTTCGTGCAGAACAACCAGTGGGCCATCTCGGTGCCGTTCAGCACCCAGTCCCGCGTGCCCGTGGCCGAGCGCGCCGCAGGGTACGGCTTCGAGGGGATCCGGGTGGACGGCAACGACGTCCTCGCGGTCCTGGCGGCCTCGCGGTACGCGCTCGAGAAGGCCCGTTCCGGCCGGGGCCCCGTCCTCGTGGAGGCCGAGACCTACCGGCTCGGGGCCCACACCACCGCGGACGACCCCACCAAGTACCGCCGGCGGGAGGACGAGCAGCACTGGAGCGAGCTCGACCCGCTGCTCCGTCTCGAGGCGCACCTGCGCGAGGCCCACGGGGCCGGCGACGACTTCTTCGCCGACATCGCGGTCGACGCCCAGGCGTTCGCCGACCAGGCGCGCGCCCTCGTGCTGGCCATGGACCCGCCCGCGTTCGAGGACTTCTTCGACCGGCCCTACGCCGAGCCCCACTCCCTCGTGGAGGAGGAGCGCGCCTGGTACACGGCCTACCAGGCGGGGTTCGCCGACACCGACACCCCTGACCACAACGACGACGACGCCGGGCCGGGCCGAGCGCCCGGTGCGGGCACCGCCGGACCGGACCGCGGCACGCAGGCCGCGGGACTGACGGTGGCCGCCGACCCGGTCTCCGGGGTCCCCGATCCGCGGACCGCCGGCACCGAGGAGGACCTCGCATGAGCACCGCTCCCGACCTGACGATCGCGAAGGCGGTCAACGCGGGCCTGCGCCGGGCCATGGAGGAGAACCCCCGGGTGCTGCTCATGGGCGAGGACATCGGCTCCCTGGGCGGCGTCTACCGCGTCACCGAGGGGCTCAAGGCGGACTTCGGCGCCCACCGGGTCATGGACACCCCGCTGGGGGAGGCCGGGATCGTGGGCACCGCCATCGGGCTCGCCCTGCGCGGCTACCGGCCCGTGTGCGAGATCCAGTTCGACGGCTTCTCCTTCCCGGCGTTCAACCAGATCACCACGCAGCTGGCGAAGATGCGCAACCGCACCAACGGGGACGTCACCGTCCCCGTGACGATCCGCATCCCGTACGGCGGGGTCATCGGCTCGGTGGAGCACCACTCGGAGTCCCCCGAGGCGCTGTTCGCGCACACGGCGGGGCTGCGCATCGTCACGCCGTCCAACGCCCAGGACGCCTACTGGATGACCCAGCAGGCCATCGCGTGCGAGGACCCCGTCATCGTCTTCGAGCCCAAGCGGCGGTACTGGCTCAAGGGCGCGGTGGACGTCGAGCGCCCGACCGCCGACCCGTTCTCCGCGCAGGTCGTCCGCCCGGGCGAGGACGCCACCGTGGTGGCCTGGGGTCCCCTCGTGCCCGTCGCGCTCGCCGCGGCCCAGGCCGCGGAGGAGGACGGACGCAGCGTCGAGGTGATCGACCTGCGCTCGCTGTCGCCGATCGACTTCGACACCCTCGAGGACTCCGTGCGCCGGACCGGCCGCCTCGTCGTCGCCCACGAGGCCCCGACCTTCGGCGGTCTCGGCGGGGAGATCGCCGCCCGCCTCACCGAGCGGGCGTTCTACTCCCTCGAGGCGCCGGTGCTGCGGGTGGGCGCCTACCACCTGCCGTACCCGGTGGCCGCCGTCGAGGACCAGTACGTGCCGGACCTCGACCGCATCCTCGAGGCCCTGGACCGGTCCTTCGCCTACTGACCCGCCGACCCGGTCGCCGGACCCCGGGCCGGCGGCACCGCCGCCGGCCCGGGTGCCGCGCGAGAGAGGAAGTACTGACATGCCCCAGATCTTCAACCTGCCCAACGTCGGCGAGGGCCTGACCGAGGCGGAGATCCTCGCGTGGAAGGTCGCACCGGGGGAGACCGTCACGGTCAACCAGGTGCTCGTCGAGATCGAGACCGCGAAGTCCGTGGTCGAGCTGCCGTCCCCGTACGCCGGCACCGTCCTGGACCTGCTGGTCGCCGAGGGCAGCACGGTCGAGGTCGGCACCCCCATCATCGCCGTGGGCTCCCCGGGCGAGTCGCCGGAACCGGCGCCGGTCTCCGGGGTCCCCGGAGTGCTGGGGGAGGGCGGGGAGCCCGAGTCCGGCGCGGACCGCCCGCTCGTCGGCTCCGGGCCCAAGGCCGACCCCGTGCGCCGGCGCCGCCGGGTGGCCCCGCCACCGGCGCCCGAGGCCGAGCCGGCCCGCTCCTCGGGGTGGACGGAGACGCTGTCCCGCGGCCCGCTGGGGGCCGGGCTCGGCGGGGGGATCGGCACG
>DATISK010000085.1:0-2966 GCA_035581545.1 Ornithinimicrobium sp.
GTGCCCTCCACCTGCAGGCCCTGCGACGTGGCGGCGTCGAACCGGCCCCCGGCCCACCCGGGCACGTGCCGGCCTTCGCGGCGGCCTGGCGGGCGCGGGCGGCCGACCTGCCCGCCTGGGTGGCCGAGTGCGACGGCCAGCACGTCGGGATGGCCGTGTGTCCGCTGCCCCTGCTGCCCCACCTCGGGACGGGTGTCCCCGAGCTCGTCACGCTGGAGTGTCTCGGCGGGCACGAGGAGGCGGTGGCGCTGGCGCTGGTCAGGACGGTCGTCACCTGGTTCGGCCGCCAGGGGCACCTCTCGGTGGACGTCGCGGCCGGGGTGCGCCTTCCGGCGGCCGTGCTGGACGCCGCGCGGGCCGACGTGCTCCCGCAGCGCAGGGTCAGCCTGCCCACGCGGCCCTGACGCCCGGGCCCGGTGCGGCGCCGGTCAGGGGCGCTCGAGGACGAAGACCGGGATGGTCCTGGCGGTGCGCTCCTGGTAGTCCGCGTAGGAGGGGAAGGCCGCCACGGCCCGGTCCCACCAGGCCTCGCGCTCGGGTCCCTCCTCGAGCAGCCGGGCGCGGCGCACGTGCTGCCCGGTGCCGTCGTGGACGAGCACGTCCTGGTGAGCGCGCAGGTTGTGGAACCACGCCGGGTGCTCCGGCGCGCCCCCCTTGCTCGCCACCGCCAGGTAGTCGCCCTCGTGCTCGACCCGCATGAGGGGCACCCGGCGCAGCATCCCGCTGCGCGCGCCCCGCATCGTCACCACGACCACCGGCCGGCCTGCACGTCCACGGCGCCGGTGTCCCCGGCCTCGTCGATCGCGGCGAGCTGGCGGGCGACCCACCCGCTCCGCTCGGGGAGGTAGCGGGCATCGGGCGCGGACGGCTGGGGGAACGGCATACCGCAGCAACGTCGGGACGGTGCCTCGTCTTCCCCCGCCCGTCCGCCTGTCCTCGCGGGGCGGCCGCGGCGGCCACGTAGGATCGGGCCATGACCGACGGACCCTCGACGGTGACCGACGCCGACGGACTCGCCGGCACCGCCGACGGCTTCGAGCGGCTCTGGACGCCCCACCGGATGGCGTACGTCAAGGGCGAGCGCCCCGGGCGGGAGGCCGGCGACGGGTGCCCGTTCTGCGCGGCTCCCGGCAAGGACGACGCGGAGGGCCTGATCGTCCACCGCGGACGGACCTGCTTCGTCGTGCTCAACCTCTTCCCCTACAACCCGGGCCACCTGCTCGTGTGCCCCTACCGGCACGTGCCCCTCTACGTCGACCTCACCGACGAGGAGACGCTGGAGTTCACCGCCCTGACCAAGCAGGCCATCCGCGCCGTCGAGGCGGCGAGCGGGCCGGCCGGCTACAACCTCGGCATCAACCAGGGCGACGTGGCCGGGGCCGGGGTCGCTGCCCACCTGCACCAGCACGTCGTGCCGCGGTGGCTGGGCGACGCCAACTTCCTGCCCATCGTGGCACGCACCAAGGCCCTGCCCCAGCTGCTGGAGGACGTGCGGCGCCAGCTGGTCGCCGCCTGGCCGACGGCCGAGGGCGAGAGGCGCTGATGCTCAACCGCTACGCGCGCGGGACGTTCACGAGGGTGTTCGGTCCGCTGGCCCGGCTGCTGCTGCGGCTGGGTGTCCACCCCGACCTCGTCACCGTCGTCGGCACCCTGGGGGTCGTCGTCGGGGCGCTGTGGTTCTACCCCCGGGGGGAGCTGTGGTGGGGGACGCTGTTCATCACCGCGTTCGTCTTCGCCGACCTCGTGGACGGCACGATGGCACGGATCTCCGGTCGGGCCAGCCCGTGGGGCGCCTACCTGGACTCCACCCTCGACCGGCTCGGCGACGCCGCCGTCTTCGCCGGGCTCGTGCTGTGGTTCCTCGGTCCGGGCGACCGGCCGCTCGACGGATACCTGGCCCTGGCCTGCCTGGTCCTGGGCTTCCTCGTCTCCTACGCCAAGGCCCGCGCGGAGTCGCTCGGGTGGCGCTGCGAGGGCGGGATCGCCGAACGGGCCGACCGGCTGGTCGCCGTGCTCGTGACCACCGGTTTCACCGGCCTCTTCCTGCCGGACTGGGTGCTCACCGTGGTGCTCGGCCTGCTCGCGCTCGCCTCCGCGACCACCATCGTCCAACGGATGGCGATGGTGCGCCGGCAGGCCGTGGCCGCCTGATCCGGGGCACCCCGGCCAGGCTCGTAGACTGGAGCACCGCACCCGCGCGTGCACCCACCCTGTCCCGCGACCCCCGGCACGGTCGCACACGCTCCCGAGAGGCACCGATGAGCGAGCCCACCACCCACACCACCGGCACGACCCGCGTCAAGCGGGGGATGGCCGACATGCTCAAGGGCGGCGTCATCATGGACGTCGTCACCGCCGAGCAGGCCAAGATCGCCGAGGACGCCGGCGCGGTCGCCGTCATGGCGCTCGAGCGCGTCCCGGCCGACATCCGCGCCCAGGGCGGGGTGTCCCGGATGAGCGACCCGGACATGATCGACGGCATCATCGAGGCCGTCTCCATCCCGGTCATGGCCAAGGCCCGCATCGGCCACTTCGTCGAGGCCCGGGTGCTGCAGAGCCTCGGGGTCGACTACGTGGACGAGTCCGAGGTGCTCACCCCGGCCGACTACGCCAACCACATCGACAAGTGGGCCTTCACCGTGCCCTTCGTCTGCGGGGCCACCAACCTGGGGGAGGCGCTGCGCCGCATCACCGAGGGCGCGGCGATGATCCGCTCCAAGGGCGAGGCCGGGACCGGTGACGTCTCCAACGCGACCACCCACATGCGTCAGATCCGCGCCGAGATCAGCCGCCTCACCGCGATGGCCCCCGACGAGCTCTACGTGGCCGCCAAGGAGCTCCAGGCGCCGTACGAGCTCGTCAAGGAGGTCGCCGAGGCGGGCAAGCTCCCCGTGGTGCTCTTCACCGCCGGCGGCATCGCCACCCCGGCCGACGCGGCGATGATGATGCAGCTCGGCGCCGAAGGC
>DATISK010000086.1:0-11497 GCA_035581545.1 Ornithinimicrobium sp.
CTGACGGGGGTGGTCGGTGCGGTCGGCCGGTGCGTGGTCACGGGTGGACCCCCTCTCTCGTGTCATCATGGGTGTCAAGGAGTGATGACCATGACGATAGCCACGATCAACGTCAGGAGTCAAGATGCTTTTCACCCATGACACCGAGACGGCGCTGCAGAGCGCCGCGGCCCTGGTCAACACGCTCGGCCCGCCGGACACCCTCACCACCCCCGAGGACCTGGACGCCTTCGTCCGCGAGCAGGGGTGGTCGGGCCGGCTCACCGGCGAGCGCGCCGAGCTGGAGGAGGTCAGGGCGCTGCGGCCGCGGCTGACCCAGCTCTGGGAGCTCGACGAGGACGCCGTCGTCCCGCGGGTGAACACCCTGCTCGCCGACGCGCGGGCCCTGCCCCAGCTGGTCGACCACGACGACTGGGGCTGGCACCTGCACGCCGTGCCCGACGACGCGCCGCTGGCCACCCGGATGGCGGTCGAGGCGGCGATGGCGATGGTCGACGTCGTCCGCGCCGGCGAGCTCGGCCGGCTGCGCACCTGCGAGGCGGACGGGTGCGAGGCGGTGCACGTGGACCTCTCCCGCAACCGCTCCCGCCGGTTCTGCAGCACGTCGTGCGGCAACCGGATGGCCGCCGCGGCCTATCGTGAGCGTCAGGCCCACCAGGAGGATCCCGCATGAGCACCCACGACCACGCGAACGCCCACGCCCACGCCCGTCTCGCCGCGTCGACCCGCGCCGTCGCCCTGGGCCGCCCGCCCCGCGACCCGGGTGCCCCGGTCAACGTCCCCGTCACGTTCACCTCGACCTACGTCGCCGACGGCGAGGTCAGCTACGGCCGGGTGTCCAACCCGACGTGGGAGGCCCTGGAGGAGGTGATCGGCTCGCTGGAGGGCGGCCGGGCGCTGACCTTCGCCTCCGGCCTGGCCGCGATCTCGGCCGTCGTCGCGCTCGTCCCCGTCGGCGGTGTCGTCGTCGCCCCCCGCCACGCCTACAACGGCACGACCGGCCTGCTGGCCGAGCGCGCCGCCGCCGGCGCCCTGACCGTCCGCACGGTCGAGGCCGAGGACACGGCCGGCATCGTCGAGGCCTGCGACGGGGCCGACCTGCTCCTGCTGGAGTCGCCCACCAACCCGATGATGGAGCTCACCGACGTCCGGGGCGTGCTGCGCGGGCTCGGGCAGCGCTACGGCGACGCCCGTCCGGTGGTCGCCTGCGACAACACCTTCGCGACCCCGGTCGCCCAGCAGCCGCTGCGCTGGGGGGCCGACGTCGTCGTCCACTCGGCGACCAAGTACCTCGCCGGGCACTCCGACACCGTCCTCGGGGCCCTGGTCACCGCGCCGGGACGGGCGGACCTGGCCGCACGGCTGCATACCCACCGCTCCCTGCACGGGGCGATCCCCGGACCGATGGAGGCCTGGCTGGTCCTCCGCGGGGTGCGCACGCTGCACGTGCGGCTGGAGCGCGCCAGCGCCACGGCCGAGCTGCTGGTCAGCCGGCTGGTGGACCACCCGGCGGTCGAGGAGGTCCGCTACCCGGGGTTCGGGGCGATGGTCTCGATCGAGATCGCCGGCGGCGCCGAGGCGGCCGAGCGGGTGTGCGCCGCGACCCGGCTCTGGACGCACTCCACGAGCCTGGGCGGGGTGGAGTCCCAGCTCGAGCGCCGCCGCCGCGTCCCGCTGGAGGTCGAGAGCGTGCCGGAGTCGCTCGTGCGGCTCTCGGTCGGCGTCGAGGACCCGGAGGACCTCTGGGCCGACCTCGAGCAGGCCCTGGAGTCCGCGGCCGGCTGAGTCCGCGGCCGGCTGAGTCCGCGTCGGGCCGGGGGCCGGCGGGCTGAGGTCGGCGGGCCGGGAACGGCGGGAAGGCCGCGGCGGCCCTAGGATCGGGGCCATGGCCATCTTCGTCGTCCACTACACCTACTCCGACGACACCGCGGCGCGGGACGAGCACCGCTCGGCGCACCGGGAGTTCCTCGGCACCCTCGCGGACGAGGGCGTGGTGCTGATCTCCGGTCCCTACGCCGCGGTCGACGAGGCTCCGGACGCCGCCCTGCTCGTGCTCCGCGGGGACAGCGCGGCCGAGCTGGTCGAGCTGATGCGCGAGGACCCCTTCCAGCAGCAGGGCCTCGTCGAGCAGGTGGCCGTGCGCGAGTGGACCCCGGTCCTCGGCGCCTGGTTCGAGGGACCGCTGGCCGACGACCTGCGGTGAGGGACGCTACCCCTCGGCGGTGACGAAGGTCCCCGCCCGCCCGTCGAGAAGGTCCCGCGCCTCCTCGAGGTTCCCGATCGCCGCGGCGACGCCCCGGCCCCCGACCTCGACGAACCGGCAGACCGCCTCGACCTTGGGCCCCATCGACCCCGCGGGGAGGTCGAGCGCCCGCAGCTGCGCCGGCGTGGTCCGGCGGATCTCGCGGGCGTCGGCGGTGCCGTAGCCCTCCATCACGGCCGCCACGTCGGTGAGCACGACGAGCCGGTCGGCCTTGAGCCGGTGGGCGAGGACCGCCGCGGACAGGTCCTTGTCGATGACCGCCTCGACGCCGCGCAGGTCGCCGGTCTCCGTCCGCACGACCGGCACCCCTCCGCCGCCGGCGCAGACGACGATGATCGACTCGTCCAGCAGGTGGTCGATGAGCTGGGTCTCGATGATCTCCCGGGGGCGGGGCGAGGGGACGACCCGGCGCCAGTGCTCGCCGTCAGGCCGCACCTGCCAGCCGTTCCGGTCCGCCAGCGCGTGCGCCGTCTCCTCGTCGTAGACCTCGCCGACGAACTTGGTCGGGTTCCCGAACGCCGGGTCGTCGGCGTCGACGAGCGTCTGGTTGAGCACGGCCGCGAGCTGGCGGTAGGGCCGCTCGTTGCCGATCGCCTGCAGGATCCAGTAGCCGATCAGCCCCTGCGTCATCGCCCCCAGCGCGTCGAACGGGTACGGCTGGGTCAGCCGCGCGTCGTTGGCCGACTCGATCGCCAGGACCCCGACCTGCGGGCCGTTGCCGTGCGTGATGACCACCTCGTGGTCGTCGGTCAGCGGCGCCAGCGCCTTCATCGCCCGGCGGATGTTCTCCACCTGCGAGTCCGCGTCCGGCACCTGGCCCCGTTGCAGCAGCGCGTTCCCGCCGAGGGCGACGACGATCCTCATGGGGGGAGTATGCCGTGCCGCCGCGGACGGGTGGCGGCGGCACCGGCGGGCTGTGCGACGCTGGGGCGGTGAGCACCGCCCCCTCCGCGCCGCCCCCGGCCGACGACCGCCGGACCGCCTCGATCGCCTGGGCCGTCGCCGTGATCGTCGTCGCCCTGGCCAGCGCGTTCATCGCCTGGCTGGCCCTCAGCGACCGGAGCGTCCAGGGCGGGGCGGTCGGGGGCGCACCCTCGGTCAGCGCGCCCGCGACCGACGAGGACGCCGCCGGCGACGGTGACGGTGCGGCCGACGGCACCGACGACGGCTCGGCCACCGGACCGTCGCCGGAGGTGGCCGAGCTGATGCTGGGCCTGCAGCGGCGGGACGCCGACGACCCGCTCGCGGTGGGCGACGTGGACGCCCCCGTGGTGATGATCGAGTACGCCGACTACCGCTGCCCCTACTGCGCGCGGTTCGCCCTGGAGACCCTCCCCGACCTGCAGGACCTCGTGGACGACGGGACCCTGCGGATCGAGTTCCGCGACTTCGTCATCTTCGGCGAGGAGTCGCACGCGGTGGCCGTGGCCGCCCGGGCCGCCGCGCAGCAGGGTGCCGAGCACGGGCTGGCCTACCAGCGGGCGGCCTTCGCCCGGTCGACGGCCGGTCAGGCGGGCCTGACCCGGGACGACCTGGTGGCCATCGCCGAGGAGGTCGGCGTGCCCGACCTCGACGCATTCACCGGGTCGCTGGACGACCCCGGGCTCGCAGCGGCCGTGGACGCGGACACGGCCGAGGCCCGGTCGCTGGGCCTGAGCTCCACCCCGACCTTCCTGGTCAACACCGCCGTCGTCCAGGGGGCGGAGACGGCCGAGCACTTCCGCGGGATCGTCGAGGAGCAGCTGGAGAGGACCACCGCCGGAGGCTGACCGGAGGCGGACCTCCCGCCCTCCCGCCGTCCCGACCCGACCCGTCCCCGCCCTCGGTCATCATGGACCCGTGCGTGTCTTCGTCGCCGTCGTCCCGCCCGCCCCGGTCGTCGAGGCCGTCCAGGACTTCCTCCAGCCCCGCCGGGACGCGCTCGCGGCCGAGGGCCGGTGGCGCTGGACCCGGCCCGAGCACCTCCACCTCACCCTGGCGTTCGTGCCCGACCTGGAGGCGTGGCGGGAGGAGGACCTGATGGCCGCCGGCGAGGAGTATGCCGCCCGGCAGCGCCCCCTCGACCTGCGCCTCTCCGGGGCGGGCGCCTTTCCCGACCCGGGGGAGGCCCGGGTGCTGTGGGCCGACCTCGAGGAGGACCGACCGGGCACGCTGGCCGGGTGGGCCGCCGGGACGCGCCGGGTCCTCTCGCACGCCGGCGCCCGGCTGGAGGGCACCCGGTTCCGGCCGCACGTCACGCTGGCCCGCTCCGTCGGGGGACGCCACCCCGCGGGGCACCTGCTGCAGGCCCTGGACACGCTGCGCACCCCCGCCTGGTCGGTGGAGGAGCTCGTCCTCATCGCCTCCTGGCTGGGGGAGGGTCCCGGGGGCACCCCGCGGCACGAGGTCCGCCACCGCTGGGCCCTCGGCGGGAGCTAGGGGCCGGTCGTCACCGCGGCGTCGTCGGCCGGCTCCACCTCGGCCGGCTCCTCCTCGGCCGGCTCCTCCTCGGCCGGCGTGAACTGGCCCACCGGCCCCGTCACCACGCCCAGCTCCGGCCCGCAGGTGCGGCCCTGCGGCGGGTCCGGCTGCAGCGTGCGCCCGTTGACCAGCCGCACGTCGTCGAACTGCGGCCGCCCGGAGACCAGGTTGCGGTAGCTGTAGCGCGTCATGCTCACCACCCCGCAGTCCTGCCCCAGGGTGAGGATGTCGAAGGTGTAGGGCTGGCTGACCAGCTCGCCCGCCGTCTCGGGGTCCTCCTGCGCCGCCTCCAGCGCCTGCTCGGTCAGCGGCGGCAGCCGGAACTGGTTGACCAGCCCGCCCCCGGTGAACGACCCGACCTGCAGGTGCTGGCCGTCCAGGGCCGGCACGTGCATGTGCCCGTTGACCGTCAGCGTGCCGGCCTGCACCCGGTGCGCGGCGAAGGGCTGGTGGGTGACCACCAGGTCGGTCGGCGGCAGCCCGTCGGTCGCGGCACGGAACTGCGCGGCCGCCTCCTCCTGCTCGCCGGCGAAGTCCTCGGAGCGCTGGTTGAAGTAGCGCACGTCGTTGAACCCCGAGACCGAGACGCCGTGGACGTCGGCCCGCAGGTACTCCCCGTCGGTCGGCTCCAGGAGCACGACGTTGGGGATCTGCGCCATCCGCTGCAGCAGGGCCTCGTCGGTCGTGGACACGGCGTCGTGGTTGCCGCGCACGAAGAGGTAGGGCACGCCCAGCGACTCGATCCCGGCGTAGATCCCGGTCAGCTCGCCCTCGCGCACCTGCCCGAAGTTGATCAGGTCGCCGGTGTCGATGACCGCGTCGATCTGCTCGGTGGCCACGATCTGGCGCATGAGCGGGAACTGGTCCATCCCGTGGATGTCGCTGACCAGCAGGAACTTGGCCGCCACCGGGGCCTCGACCCCCTCCGGCGTGAACTCCTGCCGCAACGCGTCGGACAGCGCGAGCAGGTTGGTCACGTAGACGGCGCCCTGGTCCGCCTTGCTCGACAACGAGTCCAGGATCCCGGCGTTGGTCTGCACCAGGGAGAGCACCGACGTGGCCCGGAACTCGGCGACCTTCCCGGTGCGGTAGGTCAGGTAGGCGGACGCCCCGGGCAGCGCGAGCGCCAGGACCGTGGCGCTCGCCGCGGCCGCGACGACGTGACCGGCGTGGTGGGGCCGGGAGACGGCATACGTCAGCAGCACGAGCAGGGAGGTGACGAGCGCGCCGAGGGCGAACTTCCAGGCGACCTCCTGCACGCCGGTGTCGATCGCCGTGCGCAGCTCGGCCTGGCTGGGCTGCAGGTTGGTCGCGGTGAGCCGGCCGGAGCGGATGAGGTCGGTGACCTCGTCGCGGACCTGCACCTGGGCGGTCAGGCCGGGGGCTGGCAGCGGCCCGTCGAAGGTCATCACGACGTCGCCGACCACCGTGGGCACCTGGACGGTGGAGCTGAGGGTCGGCTCGACGGAGACGTCCGCGGCGAAGTACTGCGTCTCGGTGTGCACCGGCCACAGCTGGGTGGTCGCGACCCCGCCCATGAAGGCCACGACCGCGAGCAGCGCGACGACCGCGGCCCGCCGGAGGCCGACGACCATGCCACGGGGGATGCGCTCACGGGTGCTCATCGCAGGGTCAGCGTAGTCGTTGGCGTGGGAGCCGCACGCCGGGCCGCCGGGTGCACGGCCACCGGTCGCCCGAGGGCACCTTCCTGCGGGACCGGTGACCGGGAGCGGAGGTCCGGCACCCGGCCGGGCGGACGCAGGTGTGGTTGGCTGGCTCCCATGGACATGGGGACGCTGCGGCGCAAGGCCGGGACCGCGGCGCTGGTCGGATTCCGCGTGCTGCCGGGCCCGCTGAAGCGGGCGGCGGTGCGGGTCGGGGCGCCGAGCTACACGGTCGGGGCGGTCTGCGTGCTCGAGCACGACGGGCACGTGCTGTTCCTGTGGCAGCCGCACCGGGAGGGCTGGAGCCTGCCGGGCGGGCTGCTCGGCAAGGGCGAGGAGCCGGAGGACGCGGTGCGGCGGGAGGTCGCCGAGGAGGTCGGCCTGGACATCGACCCCGGGGACCCGGTCTTCATCCGGGTCGACGCCGTCGACCAGGGGATCGACGTGGTCTTCCGGGTCCGGCTGGACCACCGCCCCGAGCTGACGCTGGCGACCGAGGCCCGCAAGGGCGAGTGGTTCACCCTCGAGGAGCTGGAGGAGGCCGACCGCGACACCCGCGGCATCCTCGAGCTGCTGGCCGGCCAGGGCCGTGAGCCCAGGGAGGGCCGGCTGCTCGAGGGGTGAGGGTCGACCCTGGTCCCTCCGGTGGGCGGGCGGCCTACTCGGTGCAGAGGCAGAACGGGTGCCCGGCGGGGTCGAGGAAGACCCGGAAGGTCTCGCCCGGCTGGTGCTCCGCCCTCGTCGCGCCGAGCTGCAGGACGGCGGCCTCCGCCGCGTCGAGGTCCTCGACCATGACGTCGAGGTGCATCTGCTGGGGCACGTCCTG
Organism: Ornithinimicrobium sp.; assembly: GCA_035581545.1. Taxonomy (GTDB): domain Bacteria; phylum Actinomycetota; class Actinomycetes; order Actinomycetales; family Dermatophilaceae; genus Ornithinicoccus. Next base: position 7,214 of record DATISK010000086.1, read on the forward strand.
CCCCGGCCACACGGGCGGGGTGTAGTTCTCCACCCGCTGGAACGAGATGCACTGCCCGTAGGGCGCGCGGATGTCGGCCCACCCCTCGTCGAGCTCCGCCTCCCAGTCCAGCAGGGCCCCGTAGAACTGCGCCAGGACGGCGGGCTCGGGACAGTCGATCACGACGCTGGGCATGCTTGCGATGGCCATGGAGGAGACCGTAGACCCCTCACGGGGCGGTCCGCTCGCTCACGGCCCTCAGCCGGGGCGGACCTCCAGCAGGATCTTGCCGACGTGCTGGGACGCCTCCAGCTCCTCGTGGGCCCGGGCGGCCTCGGCCAGCGGGTGGCGGGACTGGATGACGGTGCGGATCCGGCCCTGCTCGACGAGCGGCCACACGTGCTCGCGCACCGCGGCCACGATCCTGGCCTTCCCCTCGACCGGGCGGGAGCGCAGCGAGGTCGCGATCACCCGGGCCCGCTTGGACAGCAGCGCTCCCAGGTCCAGCTCGCCGCGGCGTCCGCCCTGCAGGCCGATGACGACCAGCCGGCCGTCCTTGGCGAGCAGCTCCACGTTGCGCTCGAGGTACTTCGCGCCGACCACGTCGAGGATGACGTCCGCACCCCGGCCGTCGGTCGCCGCGCGCACCTCCTCGACGAAGTCCTGCGTCCGGTAGTTGACCAGCACGTCCGCCCCCAGCTCTCGGCAGGCCTGGAGCTTCTCCTGGGTCGAGGCGGTCACCGCCACCGTCGCCCCCAGGGCCTTGGCGACCTGGATCCCCATCGTCCCGATCCCGCTGGACCCGCCGTGCAGCAGCACGGTCTCGCCCTCGCCCAGCCCCGCCTCCAGGACGAGGTTGCTCCACACCGTGCAGGCCACCTCGGGCAGCGCCGCCGCGTCGCCCAGCGGCACCCCGGCCGGCACGGGCAGGAGCTGGCCGACGGGGACGGCCACCTGCTCGGCATACCCTCCTCCGGACAGCAGCGCGCACACCTCGTCGCCCACGCCCCAGCCCGCGTCCTCGCACCCGGGGCCGAGCTCGGCGATCCGGCCGCTGACCTCCAGGCCGGGCAGCTCGGAGGTGCCGGGCGGTGGCGGGTAGAGGCCCTTGCGCTGCATCACGTCGGCCCGGTTGACCCCGGCGGCGACCACCTCGACGAGGACCTCGCCCTCCCCGGGCACGGGCACGTCGACCTGCGCGGGCACGAGCACGTCGGCCTCGCCGGGGCCGGTGATGGTGACGGCGTTCATCTGCGGCATGGGCGGCAATCTACCCACCGGAGCCGGGTATGCCGCCACCCGGCGGGGCAGGGGCGGGCGCGCGGGCGGAACCCCACGGTGTGCCCGTGGGTCGCCGGGCGGTCGCTAGCCGATGAGGATCCCCGCGATCGCGGCGCTCATGAGGTTGGCCAGGGTGGCCGCGGTGACCGCCCGCAGACCGAGGGTGGCGATCTCGCGGCGACGACCCTTGACCAGGCTGCCGAGACCGCCGAGCAGGATGCCCAGCGAGCCCAGGTTGGCGAACCCGGTCAGCGCGAAGGTGATGATCGCCGCCGTCTTGGGGCTGTAGTCCTCGATCGTGGGGGCGAAGTTGGCGAAGGCGACGAACTCGTTGACGATCACCTTCTGCCCGACGAAGCTGCCGGCGTTCGTCGCCTCGGCCCACGGGACGCCGATGACCAGCATGATCGGGGCGAAGAGGTAGCCCAGGATCTGCTCGAACGTCAGCTCCGGGTTGCCGAACCAGCCGCCGACCACGCCCAGCAGCAGGTTCACCAGGGCGATGAGCGAGATGAACGCCAGCAGCATGGCGCCGATGTTGAGGGCGAGCTTGAGGCCGTCGGCGGCCCCCGAGGCGGCGGCGTCGATGACGTTGCGGTACTCCATCTCGTCGAGGTCGTCGTCGTCGTCGCGGTCACCGTCCCGGGCGCCGTCCCGCTGCGCGTCCTCGGCCTCCTCCTCGCGGGCCAGCTGCTTCTCCGGCGGGGCGTCGGGGTCCTCCGGCTCGAGCAGCTTGGCCATCATCAGGGCACCGGGCGCGGCCATGAACGAGGCGGCGATGAGGTACTCCAGCGGCGCGCCCAGCAGGGAGTAGCCCACGAGCACCGAGCCGGCGACGGTCGAGAGGCCACCGACCATGACGGCGAACAGGCCCGACGTCGTCAGGCCGCGCAGGTAGGGCCGGATGACGAGCGGCGCCTCGGTCTGCCCGACGAAGATGTTGGCGGCGGCGTTGACCGACTCGGCCTTGCGGGTGCCCAGCGCCCTGCCGAGGGCGGCGCCGAGCTTCTCCACGACGAACTGCAGGATCTTGTAGTGGTAGAGCACCGCGGTCAGCGAGGCGAAGAAGATGATGACCGGCAGCACCTGGAAGGCGAACACGACGCCCGCGTCCTCACCCTGGGGCAGCACCGGGCCGAAGAGGAAACCGATCCCGGCGTTGGCGGAGTTGATCACCGCCTGCACGCCCTCGGTCACCGCCTGCAGCACCGCCCGGCCGGCCGACCAGTAGAGGACCAGCACCCCGAAGAGCACCTGCAGGCCCAGCGCCGCCAGCACCGTGCGCCAGCGCACCGCCCTGCGGTTGGACGAGAGCAGCAGCCCGATCGCGACGAGGGCGGTCATGCCGCCGATACCCCAGAGGACGTCCATGCCGGGACGTTACCCGCCGAGGCCGGACGGGGCGACCCCTCGGGCGGGGGCCGCCCGGTGACCCAGCCGCCGGGAGAGCTCCCCGGCCGTGCGGCGCACGGCCCCGGCCAGCGACTCCCGCACGGGTCCGGCGAGCTCCTCGGCCGGCGCGGTGAGCGCGACCGCCGCGACCGGGTGGCCGGCGTGGTCGGTCACCGGAGCCGCGACCGAGTCCAGCCCGCGCGTGACGTAACCCTCCTCCACCGCATACCCCCGGGTGCGGGTCTGCGTGAGCAGCGGCCGCAGGGTGGACGGCGAGGTGGGTCCGGCGTCGGTGCGGCGGACGAAGGCGTCGGCGCCGGGGAAGAGCGCCCGCACCTGCGCGGCGGGGAGCGCGGCGAGGATCGCCAGCCCGGTGGCGGTGAGCGAGGCGGGCAGGCGCACCCCGACGTCGGAGACGAGCGACGGCCGCCCGGCGACCCGCTCCTCGACGACGTAGACGACGTCCCGTCCGTGCAGCACCCCGAGGTGGGCGTTGTGCCCGGTGGTGTCGGCGAGCCGGGCCAGCACCGGGCGGGCCAGCCGCTGCAGGGGCGCGTGCCGGGTGTAGGCGGACCCGAGCTCGAACGCCGCGACCCCGAGCCCGTAGCGCCGCTCCTCCGGCAGGTGCACGACGAAGCCGCGCTCCACGAGGACGGCGAGCAGGGGGTAGGTGGAGGAGCGGGGCAGGTCGAGCTCGCGGGCGACCGCGGCCGCGGGCTGCGGCGTCGCGTGCCGGGCCAGGAAGGTCAGCACGTCGAGCGCGTGCCCGGCGGCGGGTGCGTTGGCCACCGCGCCAGTATGGCGTGCCCGCGGCGGGCAGGAGCCGCACCCTCCGGTCGCCCCCGCATGGCCGTACGGTGGGCGGGTGGACGACGCCGAGATCAAGGCCTTCTGGGCCGACGCGCGGGTGCGCGGCGGCCTCAACCCCGCGGAGTCCTACATCGGCGCGACCGCTGCGGACATGCTGCCGCCGCCCGCCTGGTCCTTCGGCGCCTCGCCGAAGGAGGCCGACCGGCTGCTGGCGCTCGTCCTCGCGGGCCGCAAGACGGCGACGGCGTCGGCGCTGTGGGAGTACCAGGCCGGTGCCCAGGACGACCAGCACCCCGACGGCCGGGACGATGCGGGCGGTCATCGTCGGGGTGGGGACACCCTCGTCCGCACGCAGGTCGACGTCGAGCTGCCCGCGCCGGGGTCCCTCTCGATCGTCCTCGACGGGGCCGACCACCCCCGCGCCCTGATCCGGACGACGCACGTGGAGGTGGTCAGGTTCGGCGACGTCGACGAGGACCACGCCCGGCGCGAGGGGGAGGGGACGCTGGAGCAGTGGCGGGCCGAGCACCGGCAGTTCTTCGAGGAGCACGCGCCGGACGGGCAGCGGGTCGACGAGGACACCCGGGTGGTGCTCGAGCGCTTCGTCGTCGTGGTCCCGGCGCAGGCCCGGCGGTCCGCCCGCAGGGCCGGGCTGCTGTAGCAGGACCACCTCGCGCCCAGCACCCGGACCCCTCACGTTCGCCGGGCGACTCGTCTGACATGCGAGACGCCGACGGCCTCCGGCCACTGTCCCCCGCCTGCCGATGACGGTGGAATGGAGCCATGAGCCGCCTCCCCTCCCCGGACAGCCCCACCGAGGTC